>DAITOE010000077.1:0-8370 GCA_036834245.1 Clostridia bacterium
ACGCCCCTTGAGGCGTCCAGCAGCATCACCGCGCTGTCCGCCGCCACCAGCACCCGGTAGGTATCCTCCGAGAAGTCCTGGTGGCCCGGGGTGTCCAGGATGTTGATGTGGAAGCCGTCGAAATTAAACTGCATGGCCGAGGAGGTGACGGAGATGCCGCGCTGCTTCTCAATCTCCATCCAGTCGGAGGTGGCATGAGCCGCCGCCTTCCGGGCCTTGACGCTGCCCGCCTGGCGGATGGCCCCGCCGTAGAGCAGCAGCTTCTCCGTCAGGGTGGTCTTCCCCGCGTCCGGGTGGCTGATGATGGCGAATGTACGCCGCCGGGCGATTTCCTTGAGCCTGTCCTCCATGGTCCCTCCTGTAAATGGCAAAATCCGTCGAAACTGCATTATAGATTTGGCGGTGGGGCTTGTCAATTCTTAGAAAAACCATATCAAAGGGGAGTTTCAGAGGGCACAGCCCTCTGAGTGAAATCGTATCGCGCGGCTTTGCCGCGCGTGCGGGGCGGTTTGCGTAGCAAACCATTCCGCGCATTTTCGCTGACCGTGAGCACAGCGAACAAGCGAAAATGCCCGCTCCACCAAATCGACAAAGTGTCCGCAGACACTTTGTCGAAACGTAAAGCACCCCGGCGCGCTGCCGGGGTGCTGGTGTGCTGGCGGGTGTCAGTAAATCGCCGCCACGATGATGCCCCCCATGTTGTCGGTGGAGGCCAGGTAGTCCGTGGCATTGGCCGGCAGGCTGATGGTGGTGTCCTCGTTACCGCCGGGCAGCCGGTAGATCTCATACTTCAGGACGCCGTCCTGGTACACCGCCAGGTGGGGGTGGGCAATCAGGTAGTCGATGTACTCCTCCAGGCAAAAGCCCATGTGCCGCATCACCGCCGCATGGGGGATGCCCACATAGCGGTAGGTGTCCATCTCCAGGTTGATGCCGGTGATGAAGGATTTGTCCACCGTGTCCAGGCTGGGGTAGCCCTGGACCGGGAAGCGGAACACAAAGCCGTATTCATGGCAGTGCTGGTTCATCCAGTCCGCCTGGGTGGTGGTCTGGAACTTCATGTTGTTCAGGGCCGAGTCGTTGCGGTTGTAGACGTCCATATACACGCTCATGGCGGTGTGGTAGTCGCTGGTGCCGGGGTAGGCCACCCGCTCCCGGACCTTCTCAACCAGGGCGTCGCCGGAGTAGCGGGCCTCGTAGCGCTTGCTTTCATTCTCCCAGTTTTCCAGCTGGGTCTGGGCGGTGCGATAGCCCTCCCTGGCGATGTAGTACTCATGCCCCGCCGCCTTGGCATCGGCAATCATCTTGTCCAGGTGGGTGATGACGTTGTTCATCAGCAGCACGTTGGCGTTCTCCACCGGCACCCGGTAGTTTGTTTCCACGCCGATGGACTTGATGTCCCCCTCCACCAGGGTGAAGTCCGGGGGCATCTCATGCCAGCGGTTCACCAGCAAAAGGCCGCCCTTTAACAGCTCAGCCCGGGTGACAGCCTGTTCCCTTGCGCCGTTGACGGGGAAGTCGCTGACATCCACCACGTCCCAGCCTTCCTGCTTGGCTTCCGGCCAGGTTTTCGCCTCGCCGCTCTCCAGGCTGGCCTGGAACTCGGCCCGGGCGCGGTTGTAATCCTCGATGATTTTTTCGTTTTCCTCAGCGATGCGCTGGGCCTGTCGGTCCACTTCACCCTTCTGGTATTTGTCCAGCAGGACAAAGCCGGTTGCGAAGACCGCAAACAGCAGCAGCAGCACAATGGTCCACTTCAGCAGTCTGCGAAATGGGTCATCTTTTCTTGCGTTTGACATATCTCGACCATCCTTTCGCGCGGCAAGCGCAGGTGGACTCCCTTGGAATCTGCCTCATTTATAACAGGAATGTTACAACCTGTCAATAAGATGCTGATTTTTCAAGGGTTTTTGTGGTTCAGCCGCTCTCCTGCTCCGATTCCAGGGCCAGGAGAAGGGCCTCCATGGCCCGGGCCTCGTCCATGCCTTCCACCACCAGGGTGACCGCCCGCCCGGTAAGCTTGCCCAGGGACAGCACCCCCAGGAGGGATTTGCCGTTGAAGGTGCCCCTGGCGTCCTTTAGGATGATGTTGGATGAAAAGGTGTTGGCCAGGGCCACCAGGCTGTGGGCACGCCGGGGCGTAAAGGGCACATCGCCCCCCAGGGTCACGCTCCGTTCAATCATGACGCCCGCCTTTCTGAAGCTTGCGCTTCCTGTGATTTATTCAATGGTGCGCCCCTGCTGTTCGCACAGGGCCCGGGCCCTGGCCAGCAAGTCCCGCATCTGGTGCTGCACCCCGGACTTGGTAAGGGGCGGGTCCAGCTGCTGCCCCAGGTCAAAGAGGGTGGCGTCCGGCTGGCTGAGGCGCAGCCGGGCCAGGGCCTCCAGCCGGGGGGGCAGGGTGGCCAGCCCCTGGCCCAGGGACAGGGTCTCAATGGCGGCAATCTGCCGGGCCGATGCCGACAGCTGGCGGTTCATGTTGGCGTGGTCGCAGTTCATGGCCCGGTTGACGCTTTCCTTGAGGTTTTTTTCCGCCCGGGTGTTTTCCAGGGACAGCACCGCCAGGGAAGCCCCCATGATTTTCAGCAGCTCCGACACCTGGTCCCCGCCCCCCAAAACCAGGAGGGCATTGCCCCGCCGGGCGGCCAGGGAGGCGTACAGGCCGGTCTGCCCCAGCACCCGTTTCAGGCGCAGGGCCCGGGCCCGGTCCTGATAGACCCATTCCGCGTGGTAGCGCTTCCGGGGGTCTGCGATGTAGCCGCAGGCCAAAAAGGCGCCCCTTACATAGCTTCTGCGGCAGCAGTTGCGCCGCATCACCCGCTGGGGGGCGGAGAAGCGCTCCTCCCCGTCCTCCCCCATGCGCAGCATGCCCTGGTCCCGCAGCAGCCGGTGGCTGTCCTGGCTTGACAGCTGCAGGATGTACTGCCGCCGCCCTGCCATCCGCTCCCGCAGCAACAGCCGGGGCCGGGCGGCCGCCTTGCCGCTCTGGTTGAACAGCAGCAGGGCCCGCCTTAAAACCGCGGCGTTTTCCGTGCGGAAGCCCAGGCTTAACTGCCGGTTCTGGGACAGGGTGATGACGGAAGCCCCCAGGATGAAGGCCCCCAGCTCCGCCGTGACGCAGCAGTGGGCGGCCAGGGGCAGGGCCGCCAGCTCGCCTTTGACCTTGCCGGTGAAGCTCATGCTTCCGGCACCTGGATGATGCGCACCTCCGGCTCCAGGAGTACGCCGAAGCGCTCCTTCACCCGGCGCTGCACCTCGTTTTTCAGGGCGACAAAGTCCGCCGTGGTGGCGCCCCCGATGTTGATGAGGAAGCCTGCATGCTTCTCGCTCACCTGGGCGCCGCCGATGGTGAGGCCCTTCAGGCCGGCCTGCTCGATGAGGGCCCCGGCAAAATAGCCGGTGGGCCGCTTGAAAAAGGAGCCGGCAGAGGGATAGGTGAGGGGCTGCTTGTCCCGGCGCATGGCCTGAAACTCTGCCATGGTGGCGTACAGGGCGTCCCGGCTGCCCGGGGTGAGGCGCAAGACCGCCCCCAGGATCATCCAGCCCTCCTCCATCATGCGGCTGTGGCGGTAGGACAGCCGGGCCTCCTCCAGGCTGAGGGTGAAATAATCCCCCTGGAGGTTTACGCAGTGCACCGCCTCTACCACCTGGCTCATCTCCCCTGAATAGGCCCCGGCGTTCATGATGAGGCCGCCCCCCAAAGAGCCCGGGATGCCGGCGGCAAAGGCCAGGCCCACCAGGTCGTTGTCCGCGGCGAAGAGGGCCAGTTCCTTCAGGGTGCAGCCGCTTTGGGCGTGAATCCGGTCCCCCTCCAGGCGCAGGTCGGCAAACTGGCTGCCAAAGTGAATCACCAGGCCGGGAAAGCCGCTGTCGGGAATCAGCAGGTTGCTGCCGTTGCCCATGATCAACACCGGCACCGACTGGGCCCGGGCAGTGGTCCAGGCCAGGGCGGCTTCCTTGCCGTCCACAACGTCCAGCAAATAGCGTGCCGGGCCGCCGGTGCGGATGGAGAGCAGGTGTTTGAGCGGCGCATTTTCAAGGAAGCGCTCTTCACACAGCCTGCGCCAGGTGAGGGCATGATCGCTGGTCATTTGGTTTTCCTTCCTCCGTTTGGGCGATTATAGCATGTGCAATCTGACCCTGCAAGGGACGCATACCACATGGGGCCTGATTTTACAGCAATCTTACAAAAACAGCCGTTTTCTGATCTCTTCCTTGAGCACCTTGTTGTGCTCCAGCAGCCAGGCCATCAGGGCCACCACCACCATGGGGGTGGCGGCGTAGACCGACCAGGTGAGGCGGGTTTCCTGCCAGATGGCCTGGTCGATGATGATTTCCAGGCCCACCATGAGGGCGCCAAAGAGCAACAGCAGCAGGCCGCCCCGGTGCAGCTTTACCATCTCAATGCGCCGGATTACCAGCAGCATCAAGAGCAGCACCACGCCAAAGAGCACCAGAAGGGGCAGCACGATGCTCAAATACCAAGAAAAATCCCCGGACATGGCGGCAATGAGGGCCAGGTAGCCGCTGAGGGCCAGGATGTCCAGGGTGATGTACACATAGGGGCGCCTGGAGCGGAACACAAAGGGCACCACCAGAAAGCACCACAGCATCACCAGGGCGCCGATAACATAGGGGGACCAGGTGCCCCCGCCGTCGATGATGTCGATGAGCAGCACGATGACCACCGGCACCATCATGGCAATCACGGACAGCTGGCGCAGGTAGCCCCGGTCGATCCGGGCCATGGCCTCCTCGATCTGGTCGGGATGGGCGGCTTCCGCGGGCGCCGCAGGCTCTTTCCGGTTGGGGTTGATGACCGGGGTCTGGCACAGGGGGCAGCGCTCCAGTTCCGGGCTCAGCTGCACCCCGCACTCCACACAGTAGGACATGGTTTCCTCCCTCTTGCTTGGTCAGTTGCTCTCAATCAACACCGGAACCCCCAGCTGGACCAGGGCGGTGAAAAAGGCGCGCTCCACCCCGGACTGCTTCATGGTTTTGGAAAAGGTGAAGCAGGTGCGGCCCCCCGCGCTGATCACGGCGGCGGAGATGGGGGTTTTCTGGGCTGCCCCCAGCACCAGGTCCATCCGCAGCACATAGCGGGCCATTTCCTCCGGCAATTTCATGTTGCCCAGGTTGGTGAGGGTGCTGGTGATGTAGCGCTCCCCCGTGGCCCGGTACATCACTTTGAGCACCAGGGACTTCAAAAACAGGGGGGCGACGCGCAGGAACTTGTTCTGCTCGGCCTTCACGTTGGCGGAAAAGCGGGCGTTGAGCTGCTGCTCCATGGTTTCCAGGCCCATGAAATGGGTGACATAGGTGATCAGGTCCTCCAGCTTCTCAGCCCCCAGGCCCGTGTGCACCGGGACGTTGACATAAAAGGAGAAGTTCCGCAGGGTGTCGGCGCCGTAGTACTTGCGCAGGTTCACCGGCAGGGACAGCTTCACCGGCTTGTTTCTGCCCCGGCGGCTGGCCGCTTTTTGCTTCAGGAGGGCCTGGAGCAGCACCGCCGCCAAGAGGGTGTTCACGGTGGTTTTCTTCTCCCGGGCCACCGCCAGCAGCCGGTCTGTGAGCATGACCCCGGTGACCACCCGCAAATAGCGGTGCATCTCCCGGGTACCCCGCAGCTGCCAGGCGATCTCCTCCCTGCGGCTGCGGGTGACATCCCGGGCCACCCGGGGGAAGACGTCCTCCCGCTCCTCCCGCCGGGGTGCTTCCCGGGTGTCCAGGATCATGGCCTGGGGCGGGATGCGCAGCCCGTGCTTTAAGTGAAGGTACTCCGCCGTCAGGGTGAGCAGGAAGGTGGCAGCCCCGTAGCCGTCCGTCAGGGCGTGGAAAACCTCCAGGGCCACCCGGCGCTTGTGGCAGCGCAGGCGGAACATGAAGCGCTTGCCCCCGGTGAGGTTGAAGGGCAGCATAGGGTTGCGGGCGTCCCCCTCCACCCGGGGCAGGGTTTTCTGCTCCTCCAGGTAGTACCAGAACAGCCCCCGGCGCAGCCGGTAGCCAAAGATGGGCACCCGGACCAGGGCCTGCTCCAGGGCTTTTTGCATCAGGGCCTGGTCGATCTCCTCCGTCAGGGTGACGGACACCCGGAACAGGGGCATCCAGCCCTTGGTGCGGGCGGCCGGATAAATCTTGGCGGCGTTGTCCAGGCTGAGCCAGGCCGGCACCGGGGGCCTGGGTTTCTTCTGTTTGCTCATGGCACATCCTGCAGGAAGTCCCGCATCAGGGCCTGGGCGGTGCGGGCTTCAGGCACCGGGTAGAGGGGGTAGACATGCCACATCCCCTCCTCCACATACAGGGTGGACTGCACCCCCGCCGCCAGCAGCTTCTGGTGCATGGCCTCGGACTCAGGCAGCAGGATCTCGTCCCCGCCGGTGATGATGAGGCTGGGGGGCAGGCCGGCCACCTCCCCGAAGAGGGGGGACGCAAAGGGGTCCTTAGGGTCGCGGCCGTTCAGGTACATCCCCGCCGCCTCCATCAGGCCGTCGCAGCTTAAGATGGGGTCCTTCCCCATGCTGCGGCAGGCTTCCAGGGACTGCTCCAGGTCCACCCAGGGGGACAGGGCCAGGATGCACTGGGGCAGGGGCAGGCCCAGCTCCTTGATTTTCAGCGCCAGGGCAAAGCAGAGTCCGCCGCCGGCGGACTCCCCCACCAGGGCGATTTCCTGGGGTCTGAAGCGCGCCAGCATGTGGCTGTAAGCTTCCAGGGCGTCCAGCAGGGCGGCGGGAAAGGGGTGCTCCGGCGCCAGGCGGTAGCCCAGGCAGAAGGTGGCCCGGCTGGTTTCCAGGGACAGCAGGCTGCCAAAGCCTTTTGCATAGTCCAGGGTGCCGGAGGTGTAGGCGCCGCCGTGGAGGTAGAGGGCGGCCTTATGCACCCGCTGGTTCAAGGGGAAGACCCAGCTGGCCTGGCAATGGCTCAGGTCCACATCGTGGCTGCCCGTCCTGTTGGCGGCCACCCGGGCGCCCAGCGCCGCCAGCCCGTCCTGGAGCTTGCGCTGGGTATCCAGGGTGAGGGCATTGATGAGGGGGTTGAGCAGGCTGATCTGGGCCTTGATCAGGGAACTGATGACGCTGGGCACTTCTGTCCTCCCGGTTCATAAAATCCAGGTGTCTGTGTAACATGATTGTAACACACGGGGGTCTGAATAAACAGGGAGGGCCCGAGGCCTGGGCCGCGCCTTGAATCGATGCCGGCGATATCGTATACTGGCTGGGAGGGAATCGACACAAAAGGAGAAGCATATGCGCAAAACAAAAATCATCTGCACCCTGGGCCCGGCCTCCAACAACCGGGAGACCATCAAAGCCCTGGTGAAGGCCGGCATGAACGTGGCCCGTTTCAATTTTTCCCACGGCACCCACGAAAGCCACCTGGCCACCTTCATGGAACTCAACCGGGTGCGCAACGAGCTGGGCATCGCCGTGGGCACCCTGCTGGACACCAAGGGCCCGGAAATCCGCACCGGCATGCTGAAGGAAAGCCCGGTCTACCTGGAGGAAAACAGCGATTTTGACCTGGTGATCGATGACATCATCGGGGACGAGCGTCAGGTGTCCATCTCCTACAAGGAACTGCCCCACGACCTGGGGGACAACCGGCGCATCCTCATTGACGACGGGCTGATTGAATTGCGGGTGGAGCAGGTGCTGCCCGACCGCATCCGCACCAAGGTGGTGGCCCCCGGGGAACTGTCCAACCGCAAAGGCATCAACATCCCGGGCACCCGGCTGTCCATGCCCTATCTAAGCGAGCAGGACCGGGAGGACATCCGCTTCGGCATCAGGACCGGCTTTGACATCGTGGCGGCTTCCTTTGTGCGCAAGCGGGAGGACGTGCAGCAGATGCGGGATTTCCTCAACGAAAACGGCGGCGAGCACGTGCGCATCATGGCCAAGATTGAAAACGCCGAAGGGGTGTCCAACCTGAAGGACATCATCGAGGTGTGCGACTCCGTGATGATCGCCCGGGGGGACATGGGGGTGGAGATTCCCTTTGAAGAGATCCCCGTGATCCAGAAGCGCATCATCAAGGTGGCCTCCATGGCCGGCAAGCAGGTGGTCACCGCCACCCAGATGCTGGAGAGCATGGTGAGCCACCCCCGGCCCACCCGGGCGGAAATCACCGACGTGGCCAACGCCATCTACGACGGCACCAGCGTCACCATGCTGTCCGGGGAGACCGCCAACGGCAAATACCCGGTGGAGGCGGTGGAGACCATGTCCCGGATCATCGAGCGCACGGAGAACGACATCGACTACAAAAAACAGTTCTTCATCGACAACATGTACCAGGACGCCCACAACATCACCGATGCCATCTCCCACGCCACCTGCCTGATTGCCTACAACCTGAACGCCAAGGCCATCA
>DAITOE010000078.1:0-8215 GCA_036834245.1 Clostridia bacterium
AAACCAAGTACCTGGCCTCCTCCCAGCAGTCCGGCATGGCGGCCTTAAGCCGCATCATCCCGGCTCCCATTTCTGATGCGGACACAAAAAAAGTGCAGGAGACCTCCCTTTCTATCTTCCGCGCGCTGGATTGCAAGGGTGTGGTCCGGGTAGATTTTATGGTGGAGCGTGCAAGCGGGGAACTGTATATCACCGAGATCAACACCATCCCCGGCTCCCTGGCCTTCTACCTGTGGGAGAAAACGGGCGCGGGCCTGCACTACCGGGATTTGATTGACCGTCTGGTGGCCAGTGCGACAGCCGCCTTCCAGGAAAAGCAGCGGGCCATCACCTCCTTCCCGTCAGACATCATCTCTTCCGCCATCACCCGGGGGGCCAGCGGCCTCAAGGGCGGCAAAGGATCGTGAGGGGCGCAGCGCGCCAATTACAGAGAGGAAACCATATGAACGCCTATGTACAACGTGTATTGGAGGGGCTCAAGCGCCGCTATGTGAATGAGCCGGAGTTTTTGCAGGCTGCGCAGGAGATGCTGGCCAGCCTGTCCCCGGTCTTCAACCAGCATCCGGAGTTTGAGCAGGCCAACCTGCTGGAGCGCTTCGTGGAACCGGAGCGCATTCTCATCTTCCGGGTGCCCTGGGTGGACGACCAGGGCCGCCCCCAGGTGAACCGTGCCTACCGGGTGCAGTTCAATTCCGCCATCGGCCCCTACAAGGGGGGCATGCGCTTCCACCCCAGCGTCACCCTGAGCGTGCTCAAGTTCTTGGCCCTGGAGCAGACCCTCAAAAACAGCCTCACCGGCATGCCCATCGGCGGCGGCAAGGGGGGCAGCGATTTTGACCCCAAGGGCAAGAGCGAGCGGGAAGTGATGCGCTTCTGCCAGAGCCTGATGACGGAGTTGTTCCGCCACATCGGCCCCTCCGTGGACGTACCGGCGGGGGACATCGGCGTGGGCGCCCGGGAGGTGGGCTATATGGCGGGCCAGCACAAGCGGCTCACCAACCGCTTTGACGGCACCTTCACCGGCAAGGGCCTCAGCTTTGGCGGCTCCATCGGCCGCACCCAGGCCACGGGCTACGGCCTAATGTACCTGACCGACGCCATGCTGAAGGCCAACCGCCTGTCCATTGACGGGATGACGGCGGTGGTGTCCGGCTCCGGCAACGTGGCCATCTACGCCGCAGAAAAGGCAACGGAACTGGGGGCCAGGGTCATCGCCATGAGCGATTCCGGCGGCAGCGTCCGGGACGATGCAGGCATCAACCTGGAGCTAATGAAGCAGATCAAGTTTGAAGAGCGGGGCCGCATCAGCGAATACCCGGCCCGGGCGGGCCGGGGCAGCTTCCGGGAGGGGGCGGCCAGCATCTGGCAGGTGCCCTGCGACCTGGCCCTGCCCTGCGCCACCCAGAACGAGCTGGATCTTGAAAGCGCCCAGGCCCTGGTGAAAAACGGCGTGATGGCTGTGGCGGAAGGGGCCAACATGCCCACCACCCTAGAGGCCACGGAGTTCTTCCAGAAGAACCAGGTGCTGTTTGCCTCGGGCAAGGCGGCCAACGCCGGCGGCGTGTCCGTCAGCGCCCTGGAGATGTCCCAGAACGCCATGCGCCTGTCCTGGGGCTTTGAGGAAGTGGACCGGCAGCTGAAGGACATCATGGAAAACATCTTCAGGTCCATCAGCGAGACCGCCGCCAAATACGGCAAGCCCACAGACTATGTCACCGGCGCCAACATCGCAGGCTTCCTGAAGGTGGCCGAGGCCATGATGGCCCAGGGTGTGGTGTAGCAGGGTGCGCCAACGAATTCAGAAACGCTGCCATGAGCTTGCTCTTTTGCGCCTCCGCTTCACTTCGCTCAGTCGACGTAGCTAAGGCTACGACTCCTTCGCTCAGTTTTGCGGAAGACACAAAATAGCGGCGCTCCTGTTTGCGTTTCTTCATTCGTTTTGCGCTGGGGGGCAGGGTGAGCGGAACGGGGGCATGATGGATAAGAATAGGTCAAGGCTGTGCGCCAGCTTGTTCATGAAAACGGTGGTGCTGGTTTTGGGTGTGCTGGGGCAGGTGGTGTCCTTGATGCGGCATCACTTCATGTCCGGCAACCACTTTCTGTATTATACTAATCTGAGCAATGTGCTGGCTGTGTTGCTGATGGCGGTGATGCTGGGCTATGAGTGGCAGGGTTGGCGGGCCGGGGAGCTGGCGCCGCTGCCGGGCTGGCTGCAGCAGGCGCGCTTCATCCTGACAACGGCTATCCTATTGACCTTTGTGGGCTTTTCCCTGCTGCTGATACCCCTGGTGGACCGGGACTACCTGCTGTCTCCCAGCAACCTGCTGGTACACAACGCGGTGCCCCTCTTGACCGGGTTGGACTATGTGCTGTTTTCGGGGCGGGACGGTAAGCCCAGGCTTGTAAGCGCCCTTGCAGGGCCGGCTGTTTATGTGCTGTTTGCCTTGGCGCTGGGACTGGGTGGCCACCGTTTCCACGGCAGCGTGGCCCCCTATTACTTCCTGGACTATGAAAAACTGGGCTGGCTGCAGGCGGGGGAGGGCAGGCTGGGGGTTATCTACTGGCTCTTGATTCTGGGTGCGGTGCAGCTGGTCATCGCAAGAATCCTATCCGGGCTGCGGACGATCGCCGCCAATAAAGCGCCATAAAAACAGAAACAGAAACAACGCTGCCTGATCCATGCCAGGCAGCGTTGATTTTATATGATTATTTGATGATGAAAAAATTCAGGGGTCCGGGGTTGAAAACCCCGGGCTGGGGGTCTGGGGGATGAAATCCCCCAGCGTCTCCCCGTCCTCCGTCTTACACCACTTCCTCACCCAGGATAAACACCTTGACGACGCTGGCGGCGACGTCGAAGCAGTCGCCATCCATGAGGACGATGTCGGCGTCCTTGCCGGCTTCCAGGGAGCCGACCCGGTGGGCGATGCCGGAGTGGCGGGCGGGGTTGATGGTGATGGCCTGGAGGGCGTGGAAGGGGTCCATGCCGTCCTTGACGGCCAGTGCGGCGCAGAGGGTGAGGTATTCCTGGGGGATAACCGGGGCATCGGTGGTGATGGACACGGTGCAGCCGGCGCGGTCCAGGATGGCGGGGGTGGCGAAAGTGCGGTTGCGCAATTCGAACTTGCTGGCGGTGGAGAGGGAGGGCCCGATGGCCAGGGGGATGCCCTCTTTTGCCAGGTCTTCGGCGATGAGGTGGCCCTCGGTGACGTGCTCCAGGGTGAGGTCCACGTCAAACTCCCGGGCGATGCGGATGGCGGTGAAGATGTCCTCGGTGGCGTGGGCATGGGCCTTGAGGGGGATTTCTTTGCGGAGGACGGGAAGCAGGGCCTCCAGCTTCATGTCAAAGGCGGGGGCCTTGGTGGGGTCGTCCTTGGCGGCCTCTTTCTTGGCTGCATATTCCCGGGCCTTGAAGAGGACTTCCCGCAGCCGGGCCGCGGTGGTCATCCGGGAGGAATTGCCCTTGTCCTGGTAGACCCGCTTGGGGTTTTCGCCAAAGGCGCATTTCATGGCGGTGGCCTCTTTGACCACCATGTCGTCCACCCGCATGCCCATGGTTTTGACAGCCACAAAGGTGCCGCCGATGACATTGGCGCTGCCGGGGCCGGCGTTGACGGTGGTGACCCCGGCCAGGGCAGCGCTTTTCAGGTGGGGCTGGTTGGGCTTGAAGCCGTCGATGCCCCGCAGGTGGGGGGTCATGACGTCGCCCACCTCGTTGTAATCCCGGCCTTCGTAGCCAATGCCGTAGCCGTCCAGGCCCAGGTGGCTGTGGGCGTCGATGAAGCCGGGGTAGACCTGAAGGCCGCTGGCATCCACCACGGTGGCACCCTTGGCCGTCAGGTTCTTGCCGATTTTTGCAATCTTGCCATCCTTCACCAGGATGTCTTTCACGGCAGGTTTCTCGTGGATGCCATCGTGCACCATGCCGCCTTTAATCAGTAGCATATGTCCTCCTTAGCCCAGTTTGATCTCAGCGTGCTGCTCGCTGGAATCGTAAATGGCCTGCATAATCTGGGCGGTGATGATGACGGTGTCGATGTGGCTGGGCAGCTTTTTGCCGGTTTTGATGCAGTCCACAAACTCGTCAATCTCCCGCTGGAACATGTCGGTCTTTTTGAATTTGGGGGAAATGGTCTGCAGCATGCCGTCCTTGGCGGTGTAGATGGTGTAGTCCCCGCCGTACTGCAGGCGGATGCCGGCCTTGTCCCCCATGAAGTCGATGAAGGCCTCGCCGATGCCGATGTTTTGGGCCCAGGCGCCGTTCAAGGTGATGACGGGGCCCTCGGTGCGGATGAGGGCGGTGACGGAGTCGTCCACATCGTAGACGCCGCCGGGGATGTGGGGGCCGGCCCACATGTCGGTGTAGACATAGTTGTCAATGTCCACCCCCAGTTTGCAGAAGGCCTCGCCGGTGACGGTCCTGGGCCGGGGGTCGCCGCAGCAGTACATGACGATGTCCAGGTAGTGGACGCCCCAGTCAATCAGGGCGCCGCCGCCGGAAATGGCTTTGGTGGTGAAGGCGCCGCCCAGGCCGGGGATGGAGCGGTGGGCCCGGAAGGAGACGTACACCTGGTAGATTTCACCCAGCTCGCCCCGGTCGATGTGCTGCTTGATGCGCCGGACGGAGTCGTTGAAGCGGTTGACCACGCCGATGTTCAAGGTCATGCCGGTTTCGTGCTGCACCTTCTGCATCTCCAGGGCTTCCTCATAGGTGCGGGCGGCGGGCTTTTCGCACAGCACGTGCTTGCCGGCCCGCATGCAGTCCATGGCGATCTGGGCGTGGACGTTGTTGGGGGTGCAGACGCTGACGGCCACCACCTCAGGGTCCCGCAGGATGTCGTGGTAGTCGGTGACGGCCTTGCCCACGCCGTAGTCTTTCACGGCTTTTTCGGCGCGCTCGGGGATGATGTCGCAGAAATAGGCAATCTCCACGTCCTTGTTGTTCACATAGCTGGGGATGTGGGCGGCGTTGGCGATGGTGCCGCACCCGATGATGGCAACTTTCATGTAAGGAAGACCCTCCTCATTTTTTTGTGAGTATACCATAGTATGGCAAGGATTCTCAAGGAGATCCAGGGACTTGCCGCAGCATCGGGACAAAAACGTCCCATTAAATATTGAGAAAATGTGACGGCAGATGAAACAAAACCGTCCTCTGCATCGTCTTATAGGAGAATGCTGGTCCTTCATGGCTGCGCTTGCGCAGAAACGACAGAGATGTAAACGAAATGTAAAAGAAAATCAACAAGTCGTTATTTCTTTGACACAAACATGCCGCGGGCATATACTGGGACACGGAAAGAACCACAACAATCCGGGCAAGGCAGGCACAAGGGCCTGCCCCGGTCCATGAGGAGGGTACCATGTTCAAGCATTCCACACATAAAGCCCTGTCCAACCGCCACCTCTGCCGCCTTTCGGCCCTGCTGCTGGCGGTTTGCCTGTTGCCCCTGCTGCCTGTGACGGCAGGAGCGGGCGAACTGGAGCGGGGCAACCTCTTTGGCAGCAGCCTGACGGACCTGCAGGACGGCATCTCATCCATGGCCATGGTGGGGGACACCCTGTTTATCAGAACCTACCAGGCGCTGTACAGCTTCGGCCCCGGGGACCAGAAGGCAGTGAAACGGGCAGAGATGCTGCAGAATGGCTTTGGCAACTATGCTGCCCTTGGGGAGGGCGACAGCCAGGAGCCCAGCCCGGCAGTCATTTTTTCCAACAACGACAGCCTGATGGGGATTGATTACAACCGGCAGACGGTTTACACCATGACCCTGGAGGGCGACAGACTGACGTATTCCAACCCCATCAAACTGGACCTGGCAGAGTTCATGGATGGGGAGCCGCCCTATGTTTATATGATGTACCACCCCAGCTGGGTCAAGGTGGCTGGCGGCCGGCTGTTTCTGAGCTTCCGGAACTACGAAAACAAGCCGGTGGACCTGTACAGCTTTGACCTGGAAACCGGCGAGCGCAAGGAGCATCAGGTGAACCACCTGCAGTCGGCCGCGGTCTACAAGGACGGCAGCTTCATCGCCGTCCAGGCCGACCCCAACAACATGTATGACGAGCAGACAGGCAGGATTCGCCCGCCCCAGCTGGTGGTGTTTGACCCCGCTGCGGACAGCGTCAAGCCCCTGGATGCCACCCTCGATATCATCAAGGATACCGGCAGCTTTGCGGACCTGTGGTATGACCAGGCGGGAGACAGCCTCTTCACCCACACCGACACCGACGTCTACCGCCTGGACGGGAACATGAAGGAAACCACCCTCATCGGCTACCTGCCCATGCTGAACAATTTCTGGGACAGCCTGCCCGGCAGCGTCCAGGGCCTGCCGGGGGACCGGGTGGCCATCGGCTTTTTCAACAATGTCTTCATCCGTCCCCGCACCGAAAAAGGCAAGGAGGGCATCACCGTCCTGTCCATGAGCGGCGGCTTGGATGACGACGGCCTGGTCAACCGCATCCTGATGGAGTTGGACGACATCGTGCTGCGCCGGGTGGAGGGCGTGGAATACAGCTATGTCAATGCCGACCAGCTGGCCTCCATGTTCCTGACCGGCAACGTGCCGGTGGACATCATGACCATCAACGCCTATGGCTTTGACCTGGACAAGCTGATTCAAAAAGGCTACCTGGCCGACCTGTCAGGCAGCCCCGCCATCCGGGAGCATCTCTCATCCATGGCCCCCAACCTGAGCCGTGCCTTCATGGTGGGGGACAAGATCTTCGCCCTGCCCGGCAACATCGTAGTGTTTCCCCTGTCCGCCAGGATCAAGGCCTTTACAGACCTGGGCCTTGACTACCCCACCTCCATCACCGGCGTGGTGGAATTGGCTGAAGCATGGATGGGCGGCCTGTACAAGGAGCATCCGGAATACAACCTGTTCTCCAGCGAACCCAACATCAAGAAAACCCTCAAAAACCTGGTGATTGACAAATACATCTCTGGCAAATTGGGCGCCGGGGAGGAGCTGGCCTTTGACACCCCCCTCTTCAGGGGCCTCATGCAGCGGATTGATGCCATCGACTGGCAGGGCTTTGACCAGGATCCCGACTGGGAAAACGAGACCAGCCGCAACGCGCTGGAGGAGTTCTGGCAGAAAACCAGCCTGCTGGAGACCGGCATGGGCTTTGAACCCCGCTATATGGGCAGCTTCAGCCGGGATCCTGAACATCAGACCAAGCCCCTGGTGCTGCCCCTGGAAGACGGCATGGAGGCCTTCAACGAGGCTGATTTCAACCTGCTGGTGGTGTTGAGCAGCAGCAAGAACCAGGAGGCTGCGAAGCGCTTCCTGGAGCACTTCGTCCAGAAGCTCAACCAGGTGGAAAAGGCAGCAGTCAACCTGCAAGCCACAGCCGCCATCCCCAACCCCAATTACGAAAAAGAACTCAAGGACATCGAAAAAGGCATCGCCCAGGTGGAAGCCCAGCTGAAAAAAGCCGAAGGGGTTGAGAAAAGCAACCTGGAAGAAATCCTGAAAAACAGCCGGTCCTATTACGAGCTGCGGAAGGAAACCGGCCGCATGCTGGTGACGGAAGAAGACATGGCGGAGATCCACGCCGTGGTCTCCCGGCTGGTGATCTTCACCGGCAAGGGCAATGCCCAGCGCCAGGCCTTCAACGATGACTATGAGCTGCGGGAACAGTATTACAAAGGTGTGATCAGCCTGGACCAGTTCATCAAGCAGGTGGACGACAAACTGCGCCTGGTGCGGATGGAATACAACTGATCCTCTGAAACCAAACGGGTAGCCCCCCTGTTTTGACCTGCCGACAAGGAGGATGTCATGAAGCATTCATTCCGGTCCCATCGCCTGAGCATCCGCCTGATGACCCTGTTACTGGTGCTGTGCTTCCTGCCCCTGCTGCCGGCGGCCCCGGTGAACGCTGAGGACAAACCGGTCACCAACCTCTTTGGCAGCGCCCTGAAGGACTACACGGACTTCATCCTCTCCCAGGCCCTGGTGGGGGACACCCTGTACATCAGGACCAAAAACAACCTGTACGCCTTTGGCTCCGGGGATGCAAAAGCCCGGCTGGTGACGGCCATGCCCTACCCGAATTTCCTCACGGGCAAGGAACAGGAGGAGGGCTACCAGCCGCAAATCTCCACCATCCTCACCGACGGTCAGCGCCTCCTGGGCTTTGAGCCCCTCCAGGGCGCCCTGTACCAGCTGGAGGTTGAAGGGGAAACCGTCAGCACCACCAAATT
>DAITOE010000079.1:0-8171 GCA_036834245.1 Clostridia bacterium
CGAAGCAACGCGGAGGCGAAAAAGAGTAGGCTCATGGAAGCGTTTATGATTGAGTTTGGTATGCTATACTGTTGCCATGAAATACCCCCTGCTGCGGCAAGGGGAAGCGGAGGGAAAAATGGTTGGAATATTGATGCTGTCCAAATGGCATGTGCATGCCGTGGACTATGCCAGGCAGGTGCAGGCGCAGCCCGATGCCCGGATCACCTGTGTGTGGGATGAGGATGCAGCCCGGGGCGCCGCCTGGGCTTCGGAACTGGGGGTTCCCTTTGAAAAGGACCTGGACCTGGCCTTGCAGCGGGCCGACGTGGACGCTGTGGTGGTGGACACCCCCACCACCATGCACCGGGAGGTGATGGTGAAGGCGGCCCGGGCCGGCAAGCACATCTTCACGGAGAAGGCCCTGGCCACGACGGTACAAGACTGCGAGGCCATCGCCGCCGCCATCCGGGAAGCGGGGGTGAAGTTCTGCATCTCCTTCCCCCAGCTGACCAGCCCCCTGACCCAGCTGTGTAAACAGGCGGTGGACCAGGGGCTGCTGGGCCGGGTGCACTACCTGCGCTACCGCATGGCCCACAACGGCGCCCTGGCGGGCTGGCTGCCGGAGTACTGGTATAAGGTGGAGGATGCAGGCGGCGGCGCCATGATGGACCTGGGCTGCCATCCCATGTATGTGGCCAGCCACCTGCTGGGCAAACCGGCCCGGATCACCTCCATGTTCAACAACACCGTGGCCCCAGGCGGGGTGGATGACAACGCGGTGTCGGTGGTAGCCTTTGAAAACCAGGCCATCGCCGTGCTGGAAACCGGCTTCATCTCCCCCTACAACAGCGACTGCTTCGAGCTGCTGGGCACCGAGGGCGCCATCATTTCGGTGAAGGGCCAGATCAAGATGCGCAGCAATCTGGTGAAGGAGGGCTGGTACATCCCGGACCAGCTGCCCGCCCCCCTGCCCCCCGCCCTGCGGCAGTGGCTGGACGGCATTTTGCATGGCAGCCCCATCCCCTTTGACCTGGACAAGGCCCTGGCGCTGACGGTGCTGCTGGAAAACGCCTACCAGGCAGACCGGGAGCAGCGCATCATCCCCATTGACTGACATCCGGTTTCCAATCCTCCCCGCTGTGCCAGGGTACAGCGGGGTATTTTGTTATAAACCCAGACGCAAGCGGGTATACTTCCTGGATTGACGGCAGATTTGCCTGTGGGGGGCGCATGAAGCAGAAGCGTTGCGAGATCATCAGCGTGGGCACGGAGTTGCTGCTGGGGGACACCCTCAACACCAACGCCCATTTTCTGGCCCAGGGCCTGTCCAGGCTGGGCCTGGACCTGTATGTCCAGACGGTGGTGGGGGACAACCCCGGCCGGATGGAGCAGGCGGTCCGAGGGGCCATGGCCCGGGCGGAGATCCTGCTGTTCACCGGCGGCCTGGGCCCCACCAGCGACGACCTCACCAAGGAAATCGTGGCCGCCTGCTTCGGGCGGCAGCTGGTGATGGATGAGGCCGCCCTGGCCGGCATCCGGGATTTTTATGCCCTCACCGGCCGGGTGATGCCCAAGAGCAACGAAAAACAGGCCCTGATGCCTGAGGGGGGCATCCTGTTGGCCAATGCCCAGGGCACGGCCCCCGGCTGCATCCTGTTTAGCGATGAGGGGCACATCGCCATTTTGATGCCCGGCCCGCCCCGGGAAATGCAGCCCATGTTTGACAGCCAGGTGGCCCCCTTCCTGGCCCAGTTTGCCACCGGCCGCCTGTATTCACGGGTTGTCCGGGTGGTGTCTTTGGGGGAAAGCCAGATGGCGGAGATGCTGCATGACCTGATTGACCGGGGCACCAACCCCACCCTGGCCCCCTATGCCAGCAACGGGGAAGCCTATGTGCGCATCACCTGCCGGGCCGCCAGCCAGGCGGAAGCCAACCTGGTGCTGGCGCCGGTGGTGGAGGAGGTGGTGCGGCGCCTGGGCCGGCACGCCTACGGGGTGGACATCCAGAACCTGGAAACCCTGGTGACCGCCCTGCTGCGGGAGCGTCACCTGCGCATTGCCGTAGCCGAGGCCGGCACCGCGGGCCTGATGGCCCAGCGGCTGCAGAGCACCCCAATGGCCCCCAATGTCTGCGGGCCCTGCCTGTCCGCTCCCAACCTGCCGGTGCTCAAGCAGGCCATGGACATCGCCATTGAGCCGGATGTGGACACCGAGCGCACCTGCGCCCTCCTGTCCCAGCAGCTGCGCAGCCGCTGCCACACCCAGGCTGCCATGGTGATCGCCCTGGCGGAGAAGGGCTATACCTGCGCCGTCTCCCTGGACCGGGAAACCACGACCTTCACCCGGCCCCTGCCCCCACGGGGGCTGGACTACCACCGCACCCAGGCCACCCAGGCCGCCCTGGACGCCCTCAGGTTGATGCTGCTTTCATGGAACAGGTGATGGCAATCCCCCGTTCCTTCATATAATCCTCCCCCCAGTCGTACATCACGGATAAAACCGGCACCAGGCTGTGGCCAAAGGCGGTCAGGGCATAGTCCACCCGGGGAGGCACCACCGGGTAGACGGTGCGGCTGATGAGGCCGTCCGCCTCCAGCTCCCGCAGCTGCTGGGTGAGCATCTTGGGGGTGGCCTGGGGGATGATCCGGGACAGGGCGCCGTAGCGCAGGGGGCCGTCAATCAGGTGCCAGAGGATGAGGGCCTTGTATTTGCCGCCGATGAGGCGCAGGGTGGCGTCCACCGGGCAGTTCAGGTGCTTGTGCTGGTCCATGGGCGGGCCTCCATTACTATCATTTTAGGTAGTATACCACAAAATAGTGCGTACTTGTTCGGACGGCCTACAAGGCGTATCATGGGGGCGGTTAGATGGTTCGTATCAGACCGACCCCATCAGGAGAGATTGATGAAACACCAGGTGTTTGATGTACAAGGCATGACCTGCGCGGCCTGCTCCGCGCGGATTGAAAAGGTGCTGGCCCGGAAAGCGGGCGTCAAGAGCGCCCATGTAAACCTGGCCAGCGAGAAGATGACGGTGGCCTTTGACGAGGATCAGATCAGCAGCCAGGACATTCAGGAGGCGGTCAAGCAATTGGGCTATGCCGCCAGGGAGCAGCAGCAGCACCAGCAGGTGAGCCTGCCCATCGGGGGGATGACCTGCGCCGCCTGCTCCGCCCGGATTGAGAAGGTGCTGGGCAAAACCCCCGGCATCACCCGCATCAGCGTGAACCTGGCCAACGAGCAGGCCGTGATCGCCTATGACCCGGCGGTGATTCGCTTGAGCGCCATCAAGGACAAGATCCGCGCCCTGGGCTATGAGCCCCTGGAGGTCCGCCAGGCCTCCGCCGCGGAGGAAGCCCGGCAGCGCAGGGAGCGGGAGATGAAGCGCCAGTGGCGCAAGCTGATGGTGGCGGTGATCTTCGCCCTGCCCCTCCTCTACATCGCCATGGGGCCCATGGTGGGCCTGCCGGTGCCGGATGCCATCCACCCGGACAGGCAGCCCCTGGCCTTTGCCCTGGTGCAGCTCTTCCTTACCCTGCCCATCATCGGCGCGGGCTACAAGTTTTACACCTCCGGCACCAAGGCTATTTTGAGCGGCGGCCCCAACATGGACAGCCTCATCGCCATGGGCACCGCCGCCGCCTTCCTGTTTAGCCTGTACAGCACCTACCGGATCATACAGGGGGATCATCACGCCGCCCACGCGTTGTATTTTGAATCCGCCGGGGTGATCATCGCCCTGATCCTGCTGGGCAAAACCCTGGAGGCGGTGTCCAAGGGCCGCACCGGGGAAGCGGTGCGCAAGCTGATGAACCTGGCCCCGGCCACCGCCCTCATTATCCGGGAGGACCGGGAAGTGGAGATCCCGCTGCAGGAGGTGGAGATCGGGGACACCCTGCTGGTGCGCCCCGGGGCCAGCATCCCGGTGGACGGCATCATCCTGTCCGGCCAGACCGCAGTGGACGAATCCATGCTGACCGGGGAGAGCATGCCCGTTGACAAAGGCCCCGGGGACAGCGTCTATGCCGCCACGGTGAACACCACCGGGGCCTTCCGATTCAAGGCTCAGAAGGTGGGGGACGACACGGCCCTGGCCCAGATCATCCGCCTGGTGGAGGAAGCCCAGGGCAGCAAGGCCCCCATCGCCAAACTGGCGGACACCGTCTCGGGCATCTTTGTGCCCACGGTGGCGGCTATTGCCCTCATCGCCGGGGTGGCCTGGTATATCGCCACCCGGGACATCACCTTTGCCCTCACCATCTTCATCTCCGTCCTGGTGATCGCCTGCCCCTGCGCCCTGGGGCTGGCCACCCCCACCGCCATCATGGTGGGCACCGGCAAGGGCGCCGAGCACGGCATCCTCATCAAATCCGGGGAGGCCCTGGAAACCGCCCACCGGCTGGACACCGTGGTGCTGGACAAGACCGGCACCCTCACCCTGGGCCAGCCCCGGGTGACGGACATCCTGCCGGCAGGGGACTTCACCCAGGACAGCCTGCTGCAGCTGGCCGCCAGCGCCGAGCAGGACAGCGAGCACCCCCTGGGTCAGGCCATTGTGGCCCAGGCCAGGGAGCAGGGCCTGGCCCTGGATGCCGCCACGGGCTTCACCGCCCTCTCCGGCCGGGGGATCAAGACCATGATCAAAGGCGCCCAGGTGCTGGCCGGCAACCGCCAGCTGATGGAGGAATCTGGCATCACCCTCACCGCCCACCAGGGGGAGGCCGACCTGCTGGCCGAAAAAGGCAGGACCCCCATGTTCTTTGCGGTGAACGGCAGCCTGGCCGGCATCATCGCCGTGGCAGATATCATCAAGGAATCCAGCAAGCAGGCGGTGGCGGCCCTTAGGGACCTGGGGTTGTCCGTGGTGATGCTCACCGGGGACAATGCCTTGACCGCCCGGGCCATTGCGGAGGACGCCGGCATCAGCCAGGTGATCTCCGACGTGCTGCCCCAGGACAAGGCCATGCAGGTGCAGGCCCTGATGGACCAGGGCCGGAAGGTGGCCATGGTGGGGGACGGCATCAACGATGCCCCGGCCCTGGTGCAGGCGGACATCGGCATCGCCATCGGCTCCGGCACCGACGTGGCCATGGAATCTGCGGACATCGTACTGATGCACTCCGACCTCATGGATGTGCCCGCCGCCATCGCCCTGTCCCGGCGCACCATCAAAACCATCCGGGAGAACCTGTTCTGGGCCTTTGCCTACAACGTGCTGGGCATCCCGGTGGCAGCCGGCCTGCTGCACCTGTTTGGCGGGCCCCTCCTCTCCCCCATGATTGCGGCGGCGGCCATGAGCTTAAGCTCGGTGTCGGTGCTGGCAAACGCCCTGCGCCTGAAGCGCTTCTCATTCAAAAAAGAAAGGAAGAACCCATGACACAGCTTGTTCTCAAGGTCAGCGGCATGTCCTGCCAGCACTGCGTGAAGGCGGTGCAGGATGCCCTGATGGCCCTTGACGGGGTACAAAATGCCCAGGTCAGCCTGGACGCCGGCGAGGTGACGGTTCACTATGACGCCACAAAAACAAGCCCCCCGCAGATGCAGGAGGCCATTGAAAACCAGGGGTATGACGTGGTGTAAGGCTCGTTTTGTAACGGAACGCAGGCGGTGAGCCTGCGTTTTTTGATGTTTACTCTTTCAGTTTCAGGCCGTCCTTGTCCCGGAAGCCGCCAAAGAGGATGGCGATCAGGTCCGCCATCACGCCGATGCCCAGCAGACCGCCTGTGAACAGGTACAGCAGGCCGGTGCCAATCTTGCCCACATAGAAGCGGTGGACCCCCAGGATGCCCAGAAACCAGCACATCACAAGGGCTGCCCAGCGGCTTTTGGGCGAAATGCGGGGTTGGGCCGTCTGGTACAGGTTGTAGACAATCTGCTGCGGCGGGGCTGCCTGCTCCTGCTGCCGGCGGGCGGCTGGCAGCCAGGCGCCGCAGTAGGCGCATTGATGGCTGTCCGGGTGGTGGGAAGCACCGCACTGCTCACATTTCATGGCTGCCTCCTGGTTCCTGATGATGCCCTGAGTATACCATCATTCCCCGGGCCTGATGAAGCGGGCGATGAAAAAAGCACCGCCAGGGTCAGGGCCGGGCGATGCTTTCAGACGTGCAGCGGCACTTACCAGATGCCGAACCACTTGCCAAAGGCCCAGGGCTCAATCAAGTGCAGCAGGAAGAACAGGAAGCTCAAGAGGGCCATCACCTTGTGGCCTTTGAAAGCCCGCTTGTCCTTCTTGTAATAATGGGCGATGCCCAAAAGCACCGTCAGCAGAAAGCCCAGGAAAACCAGGCTGCCGGTGTGCAGGCTGATGAACTTGCCGGTTGCCAGATAGGCATGTACGATTGCCAGCACCGCCAGCAGCAGCCCGGTCACCTTGTGGACGGGGCGCAGGGTGCGCAGCAGTTTTGTGAACCATTTTGCCTTGGTCTTGAATGTCCATTTGTTCAGCATGCGGAGCCAGTAGGGGGAGGCGGACACCACCGCCAGCCCCACCAGCACCCAGCCCAAAACCCTGAAATCCATACTTACCTCAAACCCTGCCGGCCCTGGGGACCGGCAGGGGTTTCCATGATATTATTTCAATAGCGTGTACTTAGCAAGCGGAATCACTCCACCACGATGCCGATGGCCGGCACCCGCTCCAGGTTGATGACCCCATGGGGGGAGTCTTCCTTGATGTTCTTGGTGAGGTCGTTGCCGGCCTCAAAGCCGTTGTGCATGCCGTCCTTCCAGGGCACGGACTTGGTCATGTCATAGATGACGCCGTCCACGGCCACATAGGCGGGCTTGCCGTCCTTGCCGTTGAACTCCTTGAGCTGCTCTAAGGTGAGCTCCAGTTTGACAAAGCCGATGGTCGGCACCCGCTCCAGGTTGATGACCCCATGGGGGGAGTCTTCCTTGATGTTCTTGGTGAGGTCGTTGCCGGCCTCAAAGCCGTTGTGCATGCCGTCCTTCCAGGGCACGGACTTGGTCATGTCATAGATGACGCCGTCCACGGCCACATAGGCGGGCTTGCCGTCCTTGCCGTTGAACTCCTTGAGCTCCTCCAGGGACAGGTAGATGGGATCGGGCTTGAGGGCGTCTTCCACGGCGTCCTTAATTTCCTCGGCCGTTTCCTTGGCCTCATCCACGGCGCCTTCTACCTCTTCCTTGACTTCCTCAGCCGTTTCCTTGACTTCCTCAAGGACTTCCTCCACGGTTTCCTGGGCGCCTTCGACTGCGTCCCCCACGCTGTCTGTCACTTCCTCCACAGGGGTGTCAGCAGGGTTCTCGGCAGGTGCGTCGGTCACGACAGGGGCATCTGTGGCGGTGGTCTTGGGTGCGGGGGTGGTGGTGCAGCCAACCAGGAAGATGGCGGCGACCAGCAGCAGCCCCAGCAATAGCAATTTTTTGTGTTTCACAATGAAACCAACCTTTCTTGTTTAATCGGGTTCTGTTATTTCTTACCCGACCGGGTTTTTACCTAAACGAAAATCGCGAAATCCACCAGGACAAGGGCCGGGATTTGCTGTATAATTCCCTGTCGGGGCGACGCCCCAAAACATCACCACGGAGGACCCATGAAGCGCAAGATCATTCACATCAACCAGGAACTGTGTAACGGCTGCGGCCTGTGCGTGGACGCCTGCCATGAAGGAGCCATCCACATGGTGGATGGCAAGGCCCGGCTGCTGCGGGACGATTATTGTGACGGGCTGGGGGATTGCCTGCCCGCCTGCCCCACCGAGGCCATCACCTTTGAAACCCGGGTGGCTGCCCCCTTTGACAAGGAGGCGGTGGCAGCCCGGATGGCGCAGCTGAAAGCGGAAAAGAAAGAACCCGGGGAGGAACCGGCCGGGAAGGACAGCCGGCTTCAGAACTTCCCCGTGCAGCTGCAGCTGGTGGCCGTCAATGCGCCCTTCTTTGAAGGCGCCCACCTGCTGCTGGCGGCGGACTGCGCCGCCTACGCCCACGGGGATTTCCACCGGCGGTTCATGCAGGGGAAGGTGACCTTAATCGGCTGCCCCAAACTGGACGAGGCCAATTATGCCCTGAAGCTGGCAGAGATCATCGCGAAAAACGACATCCGCTCCCTCACCTTGATCCGCATGCAGGTGCCCTGCTGCGGCGGGCTGCAGCAGGCGGCGGAACAGGCCCTGGTGGTCTGCGGCAAGACCATCCCCTATGAGGTGATCACCCTGTCCACCACCGGGGAG
>DAITOE010000080.1:0-8139 GCA_036834245.1 Clostridia bacterium
TGTCATGGTATGCCAAAAGCCTTGAATTGTCAACAAAATATTACAATTCGATGAAGGTCCCGTTCAATTTTTCGCAACAGGAAGCCGGGCCGGTCAGATTTTGATGGCATCCCGGCTGATGCGCAGCAAATAGGGCGCGTCCTCCAGGGGCTCGCCAAAGACATCCAGGCCGTCTTTTGCAAAGCGGTGGATGATGAGGGTGTCGTCGCCCTCGCAGGCCAATTCCAAAAAGCCGCGGCGCAATACGGGCCGTTCCGCCCGCAGCTGGAAGGCCTCCTTCACCAGGGCCAGGGTGTCCTGATCCTCCTGTCCCCAGGGGAAGGTGCCCCGGCAGAAGGGGTCCGACGCCCCCTCCATGCCCACCTCATCGCCGTAGTACATGCTGGGCATGCCGGGCAGGGCCACCACCATCTGCAGCATCTTGATGAAGCGCTGCCTGGCCAGCTTCTTGTAGGCAGGGCCCATGGTCAGTCCCCGCCGCTGGGCGATGGGCAGGTGGCTGAAGTCCTGCTTCACCAGCAGGTTGTGCACCCGGGCCCGGTCGTGGCTGCCCAGCAGGTTCATGAGGGAATAGAAAAAGGGCACCGGGTAGTTCTCCTGCAGGGCGCGGATCTGCCGCACCACCTGGGAGGCCGGAATGACATGGGTCAGGAAATTGATCAGGGCTTCCCTGAGCGGATAGTTCATCACGCTGTCCAGGGTGTCGCCCAGGACATAGCTGCGCATCTGGCCATAGGCCACCTTGTTGCTGGCATCCTCCCAGACCTCGCCCAGCAGCACGGCGTCCTCCTGCTGCTTTCTGACGGATTTCCGCAGATCCCGCAGGAAGGACATGGGCAGTTCATCCGCCACGTCCAGGCGCCAGCCGCTGGCGCCGGCCTGCACCCAGTGCCGGGCCACGCCGTCCTTGCCCAGGATGAACCGGCGGTAGCTCTCGTTGTTTTTGTTCAGCTCCGGCAGGGTGGGGATGTTCCACCAGGAGGCGTATTCGTTGGGGTGGTGGCGGAAATGATACCAGGAGAAATACGGGGAATCCTTGCTTTGATAAGCGCCGGTAGAGGGGTAGGTGTTGTAGCGGTTGAAATACAGGCTGTCCTCCCCGGTGTGGCTGAACACGCCGTCCAGCAGCACATGGATGCCCAGCTTTTTAGCATCACTGCATAGCTTCTTGAAGTCTTTCTCCGTGCCCAGCAGGGGGTCGATGGTCATATAGTCCCCGGTGTCATAGCGGTGGTTGGTGCGGGCCTTGAAAATGGGGTTCAGGTACAATACCGTGATGCCCAGCTCCTTCAGGTAGGGCAGCTTCTGGCGGATGCCCTCCAGGTCTCCGCCGAAAAAGTCCAGGGCCCAGTTGTCGCCGCTGCGCTCGTCTGCGGTGATGTAGGGGGGCTCGTTCCACTCGCTGTGCAGCACCCGGTCCTTCCGCTCGCTCACCGGCATCTTGCTGCGGTGAAAGCGGTCCGGGAAGATCTGGTACATGATGCCCTCCCGCAAAAAGGCAGGGGGGGAGAAGGCCGGGTCATACACCGTGATCTGGTAGGAGGGGGGCAGGTCCTGGTAGTGGGCGCCCACGCCGCCCAGGCGGTCCCGGGCGTTGCCGTAATAAATCCAGTGGCCGCGCTCGTTCAAGGCGCGGAAGTCATACCACATCAGCTGGGGGGTGGCGGGCGCCTGGATGGTGGCTTCATACACCCCCAGGCCCAGGTCTTTCATGGGCACCAGGTTCTCGCTGCCGTTCCAGTAGCGCAGGGTGACCTGGCTGGCAAAGCCCTGCACATATAAAACCAGCCTGATGTCGGTGCCCGGCGTGACAGCGCCGGAGGGCGCACGGCAATCAAGCTGCCTTGAGTCGTGAAAGAATTCCATTGCAGTTGTTTTCCTCTTATCTTGTTATTGCTTCAATGCCCGCACCGGGTTCTGGCACAGGGGCAGCAGGGTGCAGCTCTCACACAGCGGGCGCTGGGCCTTGCACACCCGCCGGCCGTGAAAAATCAGCCAGTGGTGGGCCTTGTTCCACAGGTCCCGGGGGATGGCCTTCATCAGCTGCTGCTCCGTTTTCTCCACAGAGTTGGCCTTGGCCAGCCCCAGGCGGTTGCTCACCCGGAACACATGGGTGTCCACCGCCATGGCGGGGATGCCAAAGGCGTTGGCCAGCACCACGTTGGCGGTTTTCCGGCCCACACCCCTGAGGCTCATCAGGTCTTCCAGCGTCCCGGGCACCTGGCCGTCAAAGCGCTCTACAATGGCCCGGGCTGCCAAAACGATGTTGGTGGCCTTGGAGGCAAAGCCGCAGGAGCGCACATAGGGGTACAAAATCTCGGGCGTGGCCCGGGCCATGTCTTCCACCGTGGGAAAATCCCGGAAGACGGCGGGGGTCACCTTGTTCACCTGCAGGTCGGTGGACTGGGCGGAGAGCATGGTGGCCACCAGGGTCTCATAGGGGTTTGAAAAATGCAGTTCGGGCCGGGCGTCCGGGTACAGCTCCTCCAGGCCCAGCAGGATCAGCCGGGTGCGTTCCTTTTTGGTCATTTGGTCATCTTTTCAAAGGTCATCCGGTATTCGCCCATCTTGTACAGGATCAGCACCTCCAGGGGGAAGAGCAGCAGGTTCTTGAACAGGCGCAGGGGCAGCAGGGCAAAATAGCCCCGGTTGATGATGGTGGAGATGACCAGGGTGTTGAGAATCAGGTGGCAAACCACCGTCACCAGCCCCTGGGTGATTACGGCCCGCATCTTGGTGTTGGCAGGCTTGTACATGAAGTAGCCGTAGATGGCACCTTTCAGGGCTGCAATCAGGGTGAAGCGGATGTCAAAGGGCCCGGAGGGAAACAGCAAGGCGCCGACCACGTCCGCCAGGGCGCTGACCACCAGGGCCGGGATGGTGCCGTACAGCATACCGGCCAGGGCAATGGGCACAAAGGACAGGGACACGCTGAGCACCTTGTCGTTATAGCCCAAAAAACGCTCCAGGATGACGGAAATGGCAACCAGCAGGGAAAGAACCAGCATCTGCTTCAGGGAAGCCCGGTTTTGAGCTTTGTTTGTCATGGCGCTTGCCTCACCTCTTTGTAGATTTGTTACAGACATGAAACTCACTGTCCATCATACCCGAAAAACCGCATTTTATCATGGCGGGCCTTCGTCCACCACCACGAAGCTCTCCGGGAACATCACAGCGTGCAGCTCGGCCCGCACCTTGTCAAAATCCGCCAGCTGGCAGTCGCCCCCGGCATACACATAGGGGCGGACCATGCCGTCAAAGGGCAGCCGCAGCTGCTCCACCTCGCTGTTGCGCAGCAGGAAGGCCACCCGCATGGCATCCACCAGGTCCATCAGGGAGATGTTGGTGGCATAGCGCTTCGTGTCCTTGTTTTTGGGGGCGATGCCAAAGGTGAAGATGCCGTTGTTCTTGATGCCCGGGTAGGTGTAGCTTTTGTCAAAGGGCTGGTTCCAGATGTTCAACACCCGGTCCAGGAGGGCCTGAGCTTCCTCAAAGCTGTAGCTGCGCAGGTTGCCCGCCAGGCCGGTCAGCACGGTGCGCACCCGGTGGGTGCGCCCAAAGTCCTGGGTTTCGCCGCTGTCCGCCGTGCGGCGCTTGCGGATGCGCATGTAGATGACGGAGGCAAAGCCGTTCAAATGGTATTCCCCGGCGCCGTTCAGCACCGGCTGGGTGCTGTTCATGGGCACCGCCCAGTGCTTCAGGTAGTGGGCTTCGTCGCTGGTCAGCCGCACGGTGGCGCCGCCGGCTGCGTCCACAATCTCCATGATGTGGCGCCAGTCCATCAGGACGTATTTGGTGACCTGCAGGCCGAAATGCCGGTTGATCACATCCATCAGGGCCTCCGGGTCAAACTGCCGCACGATGCGGTTGATGCGCCCGGGGTTGCCGTCCGGCTTGATCACCAGCAGGTCCCGGATGATGGAGGTCACCATCACCCGGCCGGCAATCTCATCAAAGGTCAGCAGCACCAGCCCGTCGTTGTAGCCGGGGTTCTCCGGGTTGTTCTGCCATTTGTCCATGGCAATCAGCAGGTAGTGGTGCACCCCGGCGGGGGAGGGAGGGATCTCCTCTTTCGTCAGGGTGGTGATGGTTTTCAGCACATAGGCCTTGTCGTTCTGGGCCAGGACAGCGCCTGGCAGGCAGAGGAAGGCGATGATTAAGGCCAGCAGCAAAGCGCAGAGGCGTTTCATTCGCCGGCCCCCTCGTATTTCTCAAGCTGTACCCCGGCCTCGTTGATGAGTTCCAGGGCGAAGGGGTCCGGGTAGCCCTCCTGGTACACAATGCGCTTGATGCCGGCGTTGATGATGATTTTTGCGCACACGGAACAGGGCTGGTGGGTGCAGTACAGGGTGCCCCCGTCAATGGAGATGCCCAGTTTGGCCGCCTGGACCACCGCGTTTTGCTCTGCGTGGATGGCGTAGCAGATTTCCGCATGGGTGCCCGAGGGGATGTTCAGCTTCCGGCGCAGGCAATAGCCCCGCTCCTTGCAGGTCCTGGTGCCGGCAGGGGCGCCGTTGTAGCCGGTGGTCATCACCCGCTTGTCCTTCACCACCACGGCGCCAATGGCCCGGCAGTCGGCGAAGCAGCTGCTCCAGGTGCCCACCAGGTGGGCCATCTCCATGAAGCGGTGGTCCCATTTGGTCCATTCAGGCGCCCTGGTCTCCTGGGCCGGTGTTGTCTGTTCGTTCAATGTCCTGCTACCTCCTGTATGCGCTGGTTCACCCGCTCCCGCAGTGTCAGCAGGTATTCCTCCGTCCGGGGGTATTCCCGCATGGTGAGGGGGCCGGGCAGGCCCTCATGGATCAACTGCACCACGGTCTCCCGGTCCGTCAGCTTTTCCAGGTAGCGCAGGGCCCGCAGGTCCTGCATGGCGTGGAGGAAGAGCATCAGCCGCAGGCTTTCCTCCGGCTGGCCGCCCTCCCCGGGGTAGACCTGGAAGGCATCCCCGGCCGGCGCAAAGCCGGAGCAGTCCGTGTTCAGGTAGGGGTCAATGGGGAAGGTGGCGTTCTGGGAGAAATAGAAATTATAGCCCCAGTGCAAAAAGCCTGTCATCTCCGCCAGATACAGCTGCACCCCCAGCATCCGGGTGCGGTGGCCCGGCATGGCGATGAAGGTGTTGGTCACATCCCGGTGCTGGCCCACGCAGTAATAGGTCCAGCGCTCAGACAAGGGCAGGCCCATGAAGGGGTCCAGCTGGTCGATGGCCGGCACAGGGATCATGGCGGTCAGGTCCTCCCCCAGGCAGGCCACATCGCTTAACGCGTCGATGATCTTGGCGCCATTCAGCAAGGGCTTGATGAAGGCCAGCAGCTTCCGGTACTGCGCGCAGTCCTGCTGGAAGGGCTCGTCCGTTAAGTGGAAATAGCTGTGGTCCAGCACGTCCATATAGGCCAGCTCCTGGGTGAGGGCGGGCAGGTAGGCCGAGAGGAACTTCAGGTATTCCGGGTCCTCCGCCCGGGTGTCCCAGCCAAAGAGCTGGGTGTAGGAGCCGTCCTTGATGCCCATGATCTTGGGGGCATGCAGGCCGCCCCACTGGGTGAAGAGGTGGGCCATCTCAAAATACTTGATGCCTTCGTGCCGGCACATGATGATGAAGTCCCGGAGCTTTGAAAACTTGAAATTATAGCCCAGGGGGGTCACAAACACGTCCACCAGCTGGGCGGTGAGGCGCTCGCCGCCCACCGCGGTGTCCAGGGGCGGGGTGTGGATGGGGGTTAAAATCATGTTCATCCCCCGCTTGGCAGCCACCGCGATAAAATTGCGCAGGATGCGGTTATGCTCAATGGAAAACACGGGCACCTGGTAGTACATGGCCAGGGCGTCCGCATGGAGCCAGCGGGTGTGGATGAGCTTCTGCCGGGGCAGCTCCTGGGGCAGCAGGGTCAGGTTCAGCTGCTCCTCTGCCAGGGGCTGGCCTTCGCCGTCCTTCATCACCACCGTGAGCGGGTACACGCCGGGCTGGCTATCCGGCAGCGGCTCCACATCCAGCCACAGGGCGTCCCACTGGCGGGGGTAGAGGCGGATCTGCCCGGAGGTGTGGATGTTGCGCAGCAGGTCCGGATACAGCATGGTGCTGCTGTTCAGGTAGTGGTCGTCGCTGTCTCCGAAGCGGGGGAAGCGCACCGGCACATTGAAGACCTGGCGCACGGTAACCGGCAAATCGCAGGTGATGTCGATGCTGGCATAGGGGAGGCTGCCGGGGGTGTCCTCCTTTAGACAGTATGCGGCCTGAAGGGAAAAGACCTCCCCCATCAGCAGGCTGGCGGGGCAGTCCTTTGGATAGGCTTCAGGCTCGGTCTGGTGAAGCACCTTGTGAAGGGGGCTGACCAGCTTAAACCCAATGTTCATCGCGGTACCTCCTTGTGCGTTGGTAAAAGGCAGGGCTTACCCCAAATCGATGTGGGGCAGCACGTTGATGATGCGCCGCCTGGTGGCTGACAGGGAGCGCAGCATGCCGGCCTGGGGCAGGTTGGCGGTAAAGCCCTGGGCCAGGGCAGAGGACACCCCCCGCTGGCGCAGCAGGTCGCTGGCGGCAATCAGGAGGGATTTGCCCACGCCCCGCAGGCGCATGTCCTTTTGCACATACAGCATCACCAGGGCGGCGGTGTCCATGGAGGCACCGGTCATCATGATTTCGGCAACCGGGTGCCCGCCCCTGTAATAGCCCAGGGCCAGGAAATTGGCCTGCTGCATCTGCAGGGTCAAAAAATCGTGGGAGATGGGGGACAGGCGGTAGCGGTTGAGCCGCGTGATGAAGGCGTACTGGTCCTGGGCGGTCTGCAGGGGCACGGAGGCAAACTCGCAGCCCATGGGGGCCTGGGCGTTGCCCACCGGCAGCGCAAAGCTGTATTCCTCCCGGGCATCCCGGGACATAAAGCCGTTCTGGTTATAAAAGGAGACCAGGTCAAACTGGGAGGGGGCAATCTCTGTATAGATGCGTCCTTTCAGGTGGGGATAGGCGGCCCGCAGCTGTTCGCTGCGGCCCAGGAGGGCGCCCAACAGCAGGTTCCTGGCGGTGGGCTGGGACTGGATGTCGATGTACATCTGCATCGGCCGCTCAGGGTAAAGCTCCTCCTGCATGTTGAGGATGATATAGGCCACCCCCAGCTGTACATACTGGTCATTGGCCGCGAAAAAAACGTCCTCCGCCGGGACTCCCTGATACGGTGCGTTGGGATGTGATAGGCGCATACTGTCTCCTGTCGGTTGGTAAAATTATTCTGATTCCTGCAGGTTGCTGCTGGGGGTTAAGTCATAGATCACCTTGCGCACCTTGTCAGAGTGGTTCAGGGCGCGCTGGGTGTAGCGCTCCAGCAGGTCCCAGGGCAGCCGGGCGGGCAGGGCCCGCAGGTCGCTGCCGGTGTGGCTGATGCTCACCGCCCGCAGGGCGATGACCAGGTTGTCCGGGCTGTCCAGGTAGGGCACCTCATACAGCATGGCGAAATACTTCCACAGGCGTTTGTGGAGGCCGGCCTCCCGGATCTCGTGCTGGAAGGCGGCATCCGCCCAGCGCAGAAGAGCCAGCCGCTCCCTGGTGCACTCGCCCATGATGCGCAGGGCCAGGCCGGTGAAGGGGAAGGGCTGCATGGCCGTCATGTCCTGGGGCAGGCCCAGGGCCTCGCCCACCCGGCGGATCTCCTCCTTGAACAGGTCGGACAAGGGCGCAACCGTCCGGGCCCCCTGGGCCAGCACCGATACCGAGGTGGAAGGCAGGTTGTTTGAAAATAGGTAGTCCGAGGACTTGGACTCCACCAGCAGGCTGTAGTCCAGGGTCTTCCCGAACTCCTGCAGCACCTCCTGCAGGGTGTGGCGCAGGGCGTCCTTTTTGTCCGCCTGGCTGGTTTTGCCGGCCAGGGCTTCCATGACCCGCTCCTCGGCGTTGATGATGACCAGGTTCAGCCCCATCCCCTTGTAATAGGCAGAGAACTCAATCACGTCATTTTCCCGGAGCAGCCCGGTGTCCACAAACACGCAGGTGAGGCGCTCCCCCAGGGCGCGGTGGGCCAACAGGGCGGTGACCCCGCTGTCCAGCCCGCCGGACATCACGCACAAGGCCTTGCCCTCTCCCGCCGCTTCCAGGATGTGGGCACGGGTTAAGGAGATGAAGGAATCCTCGCTCCACCAGCGGGTGCAGCCGCA
>DAITOE010000081.1:0-8080 GCA_036834245.1 Clostridia bacterium
TTGGTGGGCTGAATGATTTGAACATGGATCATCTGGTTCAACCTCCGCTGTGCAGTTTCTTGGCAAGAGTATAGCATCCCCTGCCGCCTGTGGCAATGAAAGCCGCCTCACACCACCAGGTCATCCGGCTGCGCCAGGGCTTCCTCCATGCGGGTCAGCAGCTGGGCCCGGCCTTCATTGCTCTGGGAGGAATAAGGAATGATGTCAAAGGGCTGGACGGCCAGGTCCCGGGCCAGGATGGGTAGCATGGCCCCCCTTTTGGCGCGGGACAGCTTGTCCGCCTTGGTGGCAACCACCGAAAAATGGAAGCCGTTACCGTAGAGATAGGCGTTCATCTGCCGGTCCTCAGCGCTGGGCGCATGACGGATGTCCACCAGGTGCAGCACGTGTTTCAAGTGATCAGACTGGCTGAAATAGCCGTCCATCATCTGGCCCCAGCTGGCCTTCTCCTGCTTGGACACCCGGGCGAAGCCGTAGCCGGGCAGGTCGATTAAGTGGAAGGCATCATTGATCAAAAACACGTTGATCAGCCGGGTTTTTCCCGGGGTGGCGCTGGTCTTGGCCAGGTTTTTGACCCTGCACAGGCTGTTGATGAGGCTGCTTTTGCCCACGTTGCTGCGCCCGGCCACCGCAATCTGGGGCAGCCCGATGCCGGGGAACTGCCCGTAGCGGGGCAGGCTGGTGATGAAGACGGCAGACCTAATTTCCATCAGCCTTCTCCAGGGCCAGGTCAATCACCTCATCCGCGCTGGTGACATAGTGGATGTCAAAGGCGTTGCGGATGTATTCCGGCAGCTCGTTGACGTCCTTGCGGTTTTCTGCCGGCAGGGCCAGCTCCCGGATTTTGGCCCGGTAGGCTGCCAGTAGCTTTTCCTTGATGCCGCCGATGGGCAATACCCGGCCCCCCAGGGTGATTTCCCCGGTCATGGCCAGGTCCTGGCGGGAGCGGCGTCCGGACAGGGCGGACACCATGGCCACCGTCATGGTGATGCCGGCGGAGGGGCCGTCCTTGGGGACTGCGCCTTCAGGCACGTGGATGTGGATGTCCATTTTGTTGTGGAAGTCTTCCGGCAGCTGGTAGGCTGCGCTGCGGGCCCGGACCCAGGAGAGGGCCGCCTGGCCGCTTTCCTTCATCACATCCCCCAGGTGGCCGGTTAAGGACAGCTTGCCGCTGCCCGGCATGACCACGCACTCCACCTTCAGCAGCTCGCCCCCCACCTCGGTGTAAGCCAGCCCGATGGACACCCCCACCAGGGGCTGCTTGTCCGGCAGCTCCCGCAGGTAGCGGGGTGCGCCCAGGTAGTCCTCAATCATGGCGGGCTTCACGGTAACGCTGTCCACCCCCTCGTCCAGCATCTGGACGGCGGCCTTGCGCACCACCTTGGCCAGGGTGCGGGTTAAGGTACGCACACCGGCTTCCCGGGTGTAGTCCGCAATGACCTGGCGGATGGCGGCGGTGCCCATTTTGACGCTGCCGGGCTTTAAGCCGTTTTCCTCAATCTGCCGCCGCAGCAGGTGCTTTTTGGCGATCTGCAGCTTCTCTTCCTCGGTATAGGAGGACACTTCGATGACCTCCATCCGGTCCAGCAGGGCCGGCGGGATGGTGTCGGTGGTGTTGGCCGTGGTGATGAACAGCACCCTGGACAGGTCGAAGGCCACATCCAGGTAATGGTCCCGGAAGGAGGCGTTCTGCTCGGAATCCAGCACCTCCAGCATGGCGCTGGCCGGGTCGCCCCGGTAGTCGCTGGACATCTTGTCAATCTCGTCAAACAGGAAGACCGGGTTCATGGTGCCCGCCCGTTTGATGCCGGAGATGATGTGGCCGGGGATAGCGCCGATGTAGGTGCGCCGGTGGCCGTAAATTTCCGCCTCGTCCCGGACGCCGCCAAGGGACAGCTTGATGAACTGCCGGTCCAAGGCGCTGGCGATGGCTTTGACGATGGAGGTCTTGCCCACCCCAGGCGGGCCCACGAAGCACAGGATGGGGCCCTTGGGCACCACCTCTTCATTCTCCTTGCGGCGCATGGCCAGGATGGCCAGGTATTCGATGATCCGCTCCTTGACCTTCTCCATGCCGAAGTGGTCCTTGTCCAGGATCCGCCGGGCGCGGCTTAAGGAAAGCTGGTCCTTGGAGTATTTGCCCCAGGGCAGTTCCGCCAGCCAGTCCAGGTAGTTTTCAGACACCGTGGACTCGGGGCTGCCGGCCATCATGCGGGAGAGCTTCTCCAGCTCCTTGTCCGCCTTTTCACGGGCTTCTTCGTTCAAGGGGATGGCGGCAAGCTTCTTGCGCATCTCATCCACATCGTCCTCGTCCCCTTCGCCCAACTCCTCCTGGATGGCCTTGATCTGCTCCCTTAAGTAGTATTCCTTCTGGGACTTGTCCACCTGCATGCGGATTCGCAGCTGCACCACCCGGTCGATGTTGGCGTTGCGCACCTCCCGGGCCAGGAGCACGCACAGCTGCTCCAGACGGTCCTTCAGGGAGGGGGAGGCCAGCAGCTCCTGGCGCTCCTCCAGGTTGGTGAGCAGGTTGGCCGCCACCACATCCACCAGTTCGTCCGGGTTCTTGATGCGCTTCATGGCCCGGATCAGCTCCTCAGAAACCCGGTTGCCGCTTTCGGCAAAGGCGTCCAGGCTTTCCTTGGCCAGGCGGGTCAAGGCGTCGATCTCGTCCTGGTCCTCCGGGTCGTCCACCGGGTGCAGGGGCTGTACCTCTGCCAGCCAGCTCTCCTCGCTCTTTTTGATGCGCTTTAACAGCGCTCGGCTCTCCCCCTCAATCAGCACCCGGAGGCCTGCCCCGGAGTGGTGCAGCACCTGGCTGATGGTGGCGATGGTGCCGGCTTTGTACAGGTCCTTGAGGACGGGCTCTTCCACTTCCTCGTTTTTCTGCATCACCAGGAAAATGCGCTGGTTTTGCTCCATGGCTGCATACACCGAGGCCACGCTTTTGTCGCGCGCCACATCGATGTGCATGACGGTGTGGGGAAACACCAGGGTGCCCCGCAGCGGCAGGAAGGGGATGATGAGGCTATCGCCTGCTTGGGTTGTTGCCATTGGGTTCTCCTTATAAGACAACTCTTCCGGTTCCAGGCCTGTTCCTTACCAATTCAACATTCATCGAGTCAGCAAAGACAGCCGGGTTCCGGAAGAGGAGGTGGGCTCAGGATGCGTCGTTTTGCAGGGGGCCGGCTTTTGCCGCCTTCTTGGCGGGGGTGGGCAGGGCCTTGGGCTGCTTTTCAATGAGGGGTTTGCTGCCCTTTAACACCGTGTCCCGGGTGACGGTGCAGGTGACCACGTCCTGTGAGCTGGGCAGGTCAAACATGGTGTCCAGCAGGGCGGTTTCCAGGGTGGCCCGCAGGCCCCGGGCCCCTGTCTTGCGCTCCACTGCCAGTTTGGCAATGGCGTTCAAGGCCTCCTCCTCAAAGACCAGCTCGTCGCCGTCCAGTTCGAAGAGGTACTGGTACTGTTTGATCAGGGCGTTCTTGGGCTCGGTGAGGATGCGGACCAGGGCGTGCTCGTCCAGGGTGTCCAGGGGCAACAGGACGGGCATCCGGCCCACCAGTTCGGGAATCAGGCCGTATTTGACCAGGTCCTCCGCCCGCATCTGGGCCAGCAGCTTGCCCACCCGCTCCTCTTCCTTCTCCACCACCTCGGTGCCAAAGCCCAGCACGCGGCTGCCGGTGCGGCTGGCGATGATGTGCTCCAGGCCGTCAAAGGCCCCGCCGCAGATGAAGAGGATGTTGGAGGTGTCAATGGGGATGGTTTCCTGCTGGGGGTGCTTGCGGCCGCCCTGGGGCGGCACATTGGCCACGGTGCCTTCCAGGATTTTCAGCAGGGCCTGCTGCACGCCTTCCCCGGACACATCCCGGGTGATGGATACGTTTTCGCTCTTCCTTGCGATCTTGTCCACCTCGTCCAGGTAGATGATGCCCTGCTGGGCTGCCTGGATGTCCCCGCCGGCCGCCTGGATCAGGCGCAGGAGGATGTTTTCCACGTCCTCCCCCACGTAGCCGGCCTCGGTTAAGGAGGTGGCGTCCGCGATGGCGAAGGGCACGTTCAAGATCTTGGCCAGGGTCTGGGCCAGGTAGGTTTTTCCGGTGCCGGTCTGCCCCACCAGGAGGATGTTGGACTTTTGCAGTTCCACATCCCGGCCCTTTTTGGCATTGCTCCGGATGCGCTTGTAGTGGTTGTACACCGCCACGCACAGGGCGCGCTTCACCCGCTCCTGGCCGATGACATATTCGTCCAGGGTTTTCTTGATCTCTGCCGGCTTCATGAGGGTGGGCAGCTTGCTGGGGCGAACCTCCTCCAAGAGGCCGTCGGAAATCACCTCGCCGCACAGCTCCACACATTCGTTGCAGATGTAGGCATTGGGCCCGGCAATCAGCTGCTTGACGGAGTTTTGGGTTTTGCCGCAGAAGCTGCAGCGGGGGATTTTCCGGTTGTCCGTGGGTTCCTTAGGCATTGCTGTCCTCCGCCTTGCGGGGCTCGAAAATCTCGTCGATAATCCCGTAGGCTTTTGCGTCGCTGGCGGACATGAAGAAGTCGCGCTCCACGTCGTTTGCAATCTTCTCCAGGGGCTGGCCGGTCATCTCCGCCATCATGCGGTTCATCTTGTGCTTGGTTTTCAGCAGCCATTCCGCCCGGATGGTGACATCCGTTGCCTGGCCTTCTGCGCCGCCGGAGGGCTGGTGAATCATCACCTCGCTGTTAGGCAGGGCCATGCGCTTGCCCTTGGTGCCAGCCATCAGCAGGAAGGCGCCCATGGAGGCCGCCATCCCCACGCATACCGTGCGCACCGGGGCTTTCACATACTGGATGGTGTCATAGATGGCCATGCCGGCAGTGACAGAGCCGCCAGGGCTGTTGATGTAGAGGTTGATGTCCGCATTGGGGTTGTCCATGTCCAGAAACAGCAGCTGGGCGACGATGGCGTTGGCCATGGCGTCGTTCACCGGGCCGGACAGGAAAATGATGCGGTCCTTCAGCAGACGGGAATAGATATCGTAGGAACGCTCGGCATTGCCGGAACGCTCAATGACATAGGGGATCAGGTATTGTGACATAGGTCCTCCGTTTTAGCCCTCTGTGGGCTCTTCATCCTTTTTCTTCCTGGTTTTCTTCGCAGGCTTTTTCTCTTCCGTGGTTTCTTCTTTTTCTTCCAGGGCGCCACTCACCTGCTCCAGCACCTCCTGGACGTCGATGGGCTCATCATCATGGCTGCCTTCGTGGACATCGATGTCCGCGCTGTCCTTGATGAGGGCAACCACCTTGCGGGTGACAGCCAGGTCCTTGAAGGCCTCCTTCTGGTTGTCAGACAGGGTGGCTTTGTAGGCTGCCACATCCTGGTTGATTTCCTTGGCGTATTCCTCCACCTGGGCGTCCACGTCCTCCTGGGTGGCTTCGATGCCCTCCAGTTTGGCGATGGCTTCCAGCACCAGGTCGGTTTTCACGTTGTTGCGGGCATCGTCCCGGAAGCGCTCCTTCAGCTCCTCCTCGGTGGTGTTGGTGTACATCAGGTAGTCTTCCATGCGCATGCCGGAGTAGACCATCTGCATCTTCATGTTCATGAACATGCGGTCCACCTGGCGGTTGATCATGGCCTCGGGGATGTCGCCGTCGGCAGCGTCCACTGCCTGCTGGATCAGTTCGTTTTCAAGACCGCTCTCGGCCTGTTTGTCCCGGCGCTCCTCCAGTTCCTTCACCAGGGCGGCGCGGTATTCTTCAAAGGTTTTGTGCTCGGACACGTCCTGGGCAAAATCGTCGTCCAATTCCGGGGCCACCTCGTGGCTGGCGCCGTTCACCTTCACCGCAAACTGCACTTCCTTGCCGGCCAGGTTCTCAGCGTGGTACTGCTCGGGGAAGGTGACGGTGATGGTTTTCTCATCCCCCACGTTCATGCCCACCACCTGCTCCTCAAAGCCGGGAATGAAGGCGCCGGAGCCCAGCTTCAGGTCATGCCCGTCCGCCTGGCCGCCCTCAAAGGGAACGCCATCTAGGGTACCCAGGTAGTTGATGTTGGCGGTGTCGCCTTCCTGCAGGGGGCGGCCCTCCACGTCCTCGGACACCGTCATTTTCTGGATGTCGTGGGACATGCGGTGGTCGATCTCCTCCTGGGTGATGGGGTGCAGGTGCCGGGTGCCCTTGAGGCCCTTGTAGTCCCCCAGGGTGATGTCCGGCTTGACATAGACGGTGGCGGTGAACTGCAGTTCCTGGCCGGAACCGATCTGGTCCACCTCGACGCTGGGCTGGTCCACCGGGAAGAGGTCGTCCTTCTCCACCGCTTCATCGTACAGGTCCGGGAAAATCAGGTCGAAGGCGTCGTCATAAAAAATGGCCTCGCCGTACATGTTTTCAATCAGTTTGCGGGGGGCTTTGCCTTTGCGGAAGCCGGGCACGTTGATCCGGCCGCGGTTCTTCAGGTAGGCCTTTTGCATCGCGGCATCAAACTCCTCCGCGGGCACGGTGAAAGAAATTTTGTACTGGTTACCACTGATCTTCTCTGACTGATAGCTCATTGCTGTCCTCCGTAACATGTGGGCGCTGGTATTGGGTAAAATGCGCCATAGATTAAAATACCATTTTACACCTGGGTTTGCAAGCGCTCCGGGTACACCTCAAATCTACCCGTTTTCCTTCCCGGATTGCATTTTTAAGTGCAACATGCCGAACATCGTTTCGGAGTGCTTGCTGACTTGATTATATCCTTCAGTCTCTCCTCGAACAACTCCTCTGGGGTTCTATAGTTAAAGCGTCTACGTGGCAACTGGTTGATGAATCGGTTGATACGCGTCAGCGTCTCTGCTTCCAGGTCTGCAAGGGATCGACCCTTGGGGATGAATCGCCGGACAATGCCATTCCAGTTTTCCGAGGTCCCCCGCTCGAAACTGCTGTAAGGATGCGCATAGTAGGCCGTCAAGCGCCCATTGCCTTCAATTTCGTCCACTGTTGAAAACTCTGGCCCATTGTCGAAGGTAATGCTTTTGAACACTGAAGAGAAGAGTTGGCCGTACTGTTGTTCAAGATGGTCGAGCATTTCAATAATCCTGGATCCATTCCTGTCCTTTGCATTCCAGATGATTCCATATCCAATGCTTCTCTCAGTTAAGGTGAGCAGATGCCCGCTCTTGCCTGCGCCTACAATCCCATCCCCTTCCCAGTGTGCAAACTCCTGGCGTTGGTTGATGCTGTCTGGGCGTTCATCTATGCTCCTCCCCAGGATTCTCTTTCTTTCCTTGGCCTTCTTTAGCGGTCTCCGTCTAACCTTGAGCAACAAATCGATGTTTCGAATCTTCAGATGCCCTGAATCTGTCCAGTTATACAGCGTTCTTGTGCAAGGAATGACCGGGTAAAGCTTGTGACGCTCAGCGTATCCCCTGGTTGCGTCAATCGACCACTTCTCTGGCCCCAGCACTTTTCCCTCAAGAAAGGTAATAAAGTTCATGCAGTGGGCTAATTTACACTTCGCCCCAGTTCGCAGACGCCGTTCCTTGTATTGCCGCTGCGCACTATCCCAAAAGTATCGCTTCACCTCCTTGAACAAGGGAATATCGATGGACTTGCTGTTCGTCTGTATCGTTTCTCGCTGAATCACTGCATTTCGCTTCAACTCTCGACCTATGGTGCTTCTGTGCCGGCGAAGCAGTCTGGCGATTTCATTGGCACTGGCTCCCTGTTGTTTCATCCTCTGGATGGTTTTGCGCTCCGGCTCCTGAATGTGGCAATACTTGTTGATTCCTGTGTTATACTCAGCTTGGCTCATGGTTGCGACCTCCACGGATTTGTTCAGCAAAACAATCTTACCGTGTTCGCATACTATGAGCCATTCCTTTTCGCTCATCTCTGTTGCACTTGGGGTTTCAATCCGGGCTTTTTTCAGATTATCACAGGTCCATCTGATACACCCGGTAGCGCCGGTACAGCTTGCCGCCGGCAGACTGGGTGTTGTTGACGGAAGCGATGTGGGTTTCGTCCACCAGAGAGCCTTCGATGCGGGTGATGCCCAGGCGCTTGGCACCCTTGACAGCCTCCGCCAGCATCACGGTGTTCACCGCCTTGTTCTGGTACTCCGGGATGACGT
>DAITOE010000082.1:0-7956 GCA_036834245.1 Clostridia bacterium
ATCATCACCTTTCCCGCATTGTTCATCTCCATTCTGATGATTTCCTTCAACCTCTTTGGCAATGGCCTGCGGGATGCATTTAATCCTTCACTGAGAGGAGCTGACGAGTAATGGCGAAGCTTGAAGTAAAGAACCTTCGCATCTCCTTCAGGACCAACAACGGCGCGGTCCGCGCGGTGCGCGACGTGTCCTTTGACCTGCAGGAAGGCGAAACCCTGGCCATTGTAGGCGAGTCCGGAAGCGGCAAATCCGTTACCGCCAGGGCCATCATGGGCATCCTGGCCGGGAACGCGATGGTAGACAACGGCGAAATCATTTATGACGGCCAGGACTTGCTGAAAATCAGTGAGGATGACTTCCACACCCTGCGCGGCCACCGCCTGGCGATGATTTTCCAGGACCCCCTCTCTGCCCTCAACCCCATCATGCGCATCGGCAAACAGCTGACAGAAGCCATGGTGCTCAACAACAAGGAGCGCCGCAAGGACGGCAGGCGCCGGTTCAAGCGGATGATTACCCTGCTGGAAAAGAACATGGTAGCCGCCTATCAGGAGCAGGGGCAGGACAAGCGCAGCGAAACCAGCACCAAGATTGCAACCTTCAAGCGCTTCATCGACAGGGGGGTGCAGTTGCAGTCCAAATACTCCGCTGCCCATGAAGCCCTGATTGAAGCCAATGACTACATCGGGGAAGTGCGGCTGGAGCTGAAACGCAATTCCGAGCGCACGGTGAAAGAGGCCCTCTCCCGCCTGGTGCGGGCTGCCGGCCTGGGCCACCACCCCTACCTGATTGAACAGGGCAATGCAGCCTATAACGAGCTGGTGAACAAGCTGGGGCATCATGCCCGCAGCTTCCACCTCAGGGACAGCTTCACCTTAAAGCCCCTGCTGGACCAGCTGGCCGAGCAGATCCAAGCCGCGCTGAACCTGCCGGAGCCTTCCTTCTTTGCCATCGCCTATCAAATGGAGGATGGCAGCCAGGACCTGCCCGTGGGAGAGATTGCGGCCATCAATGAAAAAGCTGCCCAGGCCATGGACAGCGGCTTCTTGAACGATTTCCTGGTGGATGTGGAAAAGGCCCTGGTCTATTCCGCCCAGCAGTCCCTGGCCGAAAAACGCAACACCCTCAATGTGCTGCGGGAAGTGCTGCCGGTCTTTGAAAAAGACCCCCTGGTGGAAAGCGAGTGTCGCGCAGCCTTCAACCGTTCAGCCAACGCGGTGGACAAAGCCATCAACCAGATGCAGCTGAACAAGGACAACCTGTCCTATGTGTACCGCAGCAGCATGAAAACCAACATCGACCGCTATTTCAAGGGCCGCGTCACCAACCCCCGGGAGGAAGAACGCTTCCGCAAGGACACCCTGAAGCGCGAGAAGCTGCTGGCCAGGAACAAAATGGCGGTGCAGGTGGTCCCCAAGAACCTGATCGACATGGACATGGCCCGGGACAACCTGATCAGGGACGTGAAGGCCCTGATTGACCGCTACGAGCAGCAGCTGCAGGCCGTGGAGCTGCCCGGCCGGGAGGATGCACGGAAGCTGGCAGACTATCTGAAGCAGGCCGCCTCCGACTATGGCTACAAACTGTCCAAGGCCATGGCCAAGCACCGCAGCATCGAACTGATGGACGAGGTGGGCATCCCTGAGCCCCACAAGCGCTTCCGCCAGTACCCCTTTGAGTTCTCAGGCGGCATGCGCCAGCGCATCGTCATCGCCATCGCCCTGTCCGCCAACCCGGACATCCTGATCTGTGACGAGCCCACCACCGCCCTGGACGTCACCATCCAGGCGCAGATCCTGGAATTGATCAACAAGCTGAAGAAACAGCGCAACCTGTCTGTCATCTTCATCACCCACGACCTGGGGGTGGTGGCCAACATGTCCGACAGCATCGCGGTGATGTACGCAGGCAAGATTGTGGAATACGGCACTGCAGACGAAGTGTTCTACAGCCCTGCCCACCCCTACACCTGGGCCCTCCTCTCCTCCGTGCCCGACCTGGAGACCCGGGAGAAGCTGGAGGCCATCCCCGGCACGCCCCCCAACATGATCATCCCGCCAAAGGGCGACGCCTTTGCAGACCGCAACCACTACGCCCTGCAGCTGGACTTTGAGGAGCAGCCCCCGCTGTTCCGCATCACTGACACCCATTACGCAGCCACCTGGCTGCTGCACCCTGACGCGCCAAAGGTTGAGCCCCCTGCCATTGTGCAGGAGAGAATTGCGCGCATGCACGAACGTATGCGTGAAACCGCCGTGGAAGGAGGCAGCCAGCTGTGAGACAACTCAAGAAATTTTCAGGTGTCCTGCGTTTCGTCGGCGTGGTGTTGGTGGCGCTGTCCCTGGTGCTCCTCATCTACTCCACCACCACCGACCGGACAGAGTGGGCCAAATTCCGGCAGCAGCTCCTCCAGAAGGGGGTGCAGCCCAACATCGTTGACCGCTTCACCTTCAGTAAGGCCTACTACGGCGCCCTGGCCAGCGCAAGGGACACCGTCAGCACGCCGGGCATGACCCGGGTGACGGCCATCACCGGCCATTTTGCCAGCTTTTCAAAGCGCGTCAAAGCGCTGGAGCAGGAAGCCTTTGACCAGACCACCCGGGAAGTGGAAGATTACATCATCAACCAGTTCGACCACGAGGAGTTTCTCAGGCGCTTTGAGCTGATGGAAGACCGGATGTCCATCGCGGAGCTGCGTGAAATCTTCGCCTACATCGACGGCCTCTCCACCCCGGCGCTGAAATCCGGCAAGGTGCTGCCCAGCATGAAGCCGGCCAGCTCCCAGCCCTGGTTCAAGGAGCACCATGACAGCCTGCTGGAAACCCATGGCGAGGAAAAAGCCGGCAGCTTCCTGGAATATATGAACACGGTCAAACGCCTGATTGAAGAAAAAGGAGATGTCACCAACGGCCGTGATTTCGCAGCAGCCCTGGCCTTTTCAGATTACGAGGCAGAGCTGGAAAAAACCCGCAACGCAGAAAAGGCAGAGGCCGCAGCCCTGTTCCTGGACGGCTTTTCCGACCTGAGCGCATTGAAGGTGAAGGGCGAGGCAGCAGACTTCCCCGCCTTCCTGAAAGGCGAATACGAGAAGGTGTCCGGCCGCTTCGCCGCAAGCGCAGTGCCCCCCTATGCCATGTTCTTGAATGCGGCCAGGGAAGCCCTCAACAACCCTACTTTTGACGGCAGCTACAGCACCCTGGCCTCCATGATGCGGGATGAGCAATCCGCCTACGCCACCAGCCAGTTTGACACCTTCCTGAGGAATTTCTCCCAGGACATCGTCACAAACAGCGACAGCTGGCGCAATGTGGCCCTCAGCACCGTGCTGTGGACCCTGGCCGCCAACACCCTGTTAATCGGTTTGATTGGCATCTTGATGATCCTCTTCTCCTATGTTCTGGCCCGGGTCACCTCCACTGCCATCATCAAACGGCGGGAGTACAACACCAGGCAGGACGACCCGGATGTGCTGCTGCGGGTGGACCACCTGAGCCAGTACTTCAAGAGCGGGGACTATGTCAACAAGGCGGTGGACGACGTCAGCTTCTACATCAAGCGCGGCGAAGTCTTCGGCCTGGTGGGTGAATCCGGCTGCGGAAAAACCACCACCGGCCGCACCATCATCAACCTCTATGACCCCACCGGCGGGGATGTGTATTTCGAAGGCCTCCGCATCTCCTCCACCAAAAACGGCGCTGCCGTGATGCGCTACCAGAAGCGCCGGGAGCTGGAAGCCCAAATCAAAGGGATTGAGGCGGACAGCAAGGAACGCCAGGCCCAGGACCCCGGCAAGGCCGCGGAAATCAAGCAGCAAAGCGATGCCAAGATCGCAGGCCTGCGACAGCAGCACGCCCGGGAGATGGAGCAGGTGCTGATCCACGCCTTTGAGTCTGACGAGGAAAAGAACAAGTGCGAGATGCTCTACCGGGATCAGCGCAGGGAAGAGTTGACCCGGGAGTACGAGGAAGAAATCAAGTCCTTAACCGGCGACGCAGCCAAAAAGCGCACCGAGCGCTACAAGACCGACATGGCCCTGGTCAAAAACGACAACGTTATGACCAAGGTGCAGATGATCTTCCAGGACCCCATCGCCTCCATCAACCCCCGCATGACCGTGCGGGAGATCATCGCCGAAGGCCTGATCATCAGGGGCGTGCGGGACAAGGAGCTCATCAACAAAAAGGTGTATGAGATGCTTGACCTGGTGGGCCTGGTGCCGGAGCACGCGGACCGCTACCCCCATGAGTTCTCCGGCGGCCAGCGCCAGCGCATCGGCATCGCCCGGGCCATCGTGCTGGAGCCGGACCTGATCATCGCGGACGAACCCATCTCCGCCCTGGACGTGTCCATTCAGGCCCAGATCATCAACCTGCTCAACGACCTGCGCAAGCGCATGGGCCTGACCATCATGTTCATCGCCCACAACCTGTCGGTGGTGAAGTACTTCTCCGACCGGATCGCGGTGATGTACTACGGGCGCATTGTCGAAATGGCCCCCTCTGAGGAGCTGTTCCGCTACCCCCTGCACCCCTACACCAAGTCCCTGCTGTCTGCCATTCCCTATCCGGATCCGCAGTTTGAAAAACAGCGCAAGCGCATTGAGTATGAGCCGGTACTGGCCCATGACTATTCCGTGGACAAGCCCAGCCTGCACGAAATCAGCCCGGGCCATTTCATCCATGCCAACGAAGCCGAACTGGCCCAGTACAGGAAGGACATGGGCCTGTGAGGTTCACCCCCCGCTTCAGGCGCTATTTCATCGGCGGCCTGATTGCCCTTGCCATGAGCCTGCTGCTGCTCTGGGAGCGCGGCACCTTCAGCCAGGCGGACGACATCCAGTGGCTGAAGGACTTAAGTGATGCCTTCTTCGTTCCCGGCGTATTGTTCGCCGGGATCGGAGGGCTCATCTTCGTAGCGGGGAACGGGATTTTCGACATGCTCAACTTCGGGGTGAAGAAGGTGCTGCTGCTCATCCGCAGCGAAAAACACCAGAAGGCCTTCCCCCGCACCTATTACGACTACCTGCAGCGCAAGAACCGGCGCGACAACAAGGGCTTCGGCCACCTGCTCATCATCGGCGGCGTGTTCCTGGCCCTGTCCGCCCTGTTCACCCTGCTGTACAGCAATTCCGGCGTTATGTAGGCAATCATTCTGCAAAAAGGTTGACAACATGAAAAAACATCTGCGTTACATCATCATGGCAGCCCTGGCCATCGCGGTGGCCGTGGTTGCCATCATTCTCATCCTCAACTATACTCAGGGTGTCGCAAAGACGACACCACCACCAACACAAGCGGAGGACACCATGGCACAGAAACCCACCTTCACCATCACCCTGGAAAACGGCAAGGAAATCACAGGGGAGCTGTATCCCGACATTGCGCCGGAGAGCGTGGGCAACTTCGTCTCCCTGGCCAATGAGAAATTTTACGACGGCCTCATCTTCCACCGGGTCATCCCCGGCTTCATGATCCAGGGCGGCTGCCCCTCCGGCACCGGCATGGGCGGCCCCGGCTACAGCATCAAGGGCGAGTTTTCCCAGAACCGGGTGGAGAACCCCTTAAAGCACACCCGGGGGGTGCTGAGTATGGCCAGGAGCATGCAGCCTGACTCTGCCGGCAGCCAGTTTTTCATCATGGTGGCGGATTCCCCGCACCTGGACGGCGCCTACGCAGCCTTTGGCATGGTGCTCACCGGCATGGAGGCGGCTGATGAAATCGTGGGCACGAAGCGGGACCGTTCTGACAAGCCCCTGAGCCCCCAGGTGATCAAAAGCATCCGGGTGGAGACCTACGGGGTGGAATACCCCTTCACCCGCCTGCCCAAGTGAAGCCTGAAGCGGTGACGGTCACCGTCAAGGTGGCCGGAAAAAACTACCAGCTGTCCGGGATGGAAGAGGCAGCCCATTTTGAGCGCCTGGCAGAGATGACCGACCGGCGCATCCGGGAAACCACCCTGCAAAACCCCGCCCTGGGGGATGAAGCCTGCGCGGTGGCGGCAGCCCTGTCCCTGGCGGATGAACTGGTAAAAGCCCAGCAGGTGGCGAGCCTGCTGCGGAAGCAGTTGGAAGGACTGGCCAGGGTTCAGCTGGATGAAGCCTGAGATCCTTGCCCCGGCGGGCAGCATGGAGGCCCTGCGGGCGGCGCTTGCAGCCGGTGCTGATGCCGTCTACCTGGGCGCCTCCCTCTTTGGCGCCCGGGTCAATGCAGGCTTTGATGACCAGGCCTTGCAGGCCGCTGTGAACCTGACCCACCTGCATGGCCGGCGCATCTATGTCACGGTGAACACCCTCCTGAAGCAAAACGAATTGCAGGATGTCAGGCTTTTATTGCGCCACCTGGTGGAAGTGCGGGTGGACGCCCTCATTGTGCAGGACCTGGGCCTGACTCGGCTGATTAAAGCGGAATTCCCCGGCCTGTGCGTCCATGCCAGCACCCAGATGAGCGTCCACAATGCGTCCGGTGCCCGGGTTCTACAGGACCTGGGCATTTCCCGTGTGGTCCTGGCCCGGGAGTGCAGCCTGAAGGACATCAGGGCAGTTGCAGACACCGGCATTGAGACGGAAATCTTTGTCCACGGAGCCATGTGCGTGTCGGTGAGCGGCCAGTGCCTGCTGTCCTCCCAGATTGGGGGCAGAAGCGGCAACCGGGGCCGTTGCGCCCAGCCATGCCGACTCCAGTACACCTACAAACAGCAAACCGGCGCCCTTTTGTCCATGCGGGACATGAACACCCTGGAACACATCCCCACCCTGCTGCAGGCAGGCGCCTGCAGCTTCAAGATTGAGGGCCGCCTGAAACGGCCGGAATATGTCTACCTGGTGACCAGCATCTACCGCAAAGCCCTGGACCATGCCCTGGCCGGCACCGCCCATTCAGGCCTCAGGGAAGACCAGGAGAGCCTGGCCCAGGTATTCAGCCGGGGCTTCACTGCCGGCCATGCCCTGTCCAGGGAGGACAGCGACCTGCTGGGCACCCTCCGGGTCTCCCACCTGGGCAGCCGGGTTGGCAGCGTAACTGGCGTAAAGGACCGAGGCGCCTTTGTGCTGGCCACCGCAATGATGGACAGCACCTTAAACAACGGAGACGGGCTGCAAATCAGGGGCAGCAGGGAGCAGGATTTGATTTACTCCGGCCCGGTGGTGTTGAAAGGCCAGCAGGCTGTCCTGCGCCTGCGGACAGCCCCGGCCCCTGGCGACACCCTGTGGCGGATGCAGGACGAGGCCCAACTCAGCAGCGCGCGGGCCGCTTATGAAACCCTGCCCAGGCTGCCCTTTGATGCCAGGCTGACCTTGAACCCCGGCCAGCCTGCGCGGTTGGATATGTCCCACGGCACGACAGCGCTTGCCTGCTTTGGCGCCCTGGTGCAGCACGCCCAGAACCAGCCCCTGGACGCCGCCAGCACCCGGCGGCAGATTGCCAAAACAGGGCACTCGCCCTTTGAACTGGCCAGCTACCAGTTTGAAAGCGCAGCCCCTGCCTTCCTGCCATCATCGGCGCTAAACGCCCTGCGGCGGGATGCCCTGACGCAGCTGGAAGCGGCCATCATCGCGGCCCATCCCCTGCCGGACCCGGGCGCTCCGGTCAGGTGGGCGAAGGATGCGGTGCCCCGTGAGGCTGCTCCTACACCAAAGCTGTATGCCATCCTGCCTGCCGCCATGGACCAGACGCCTTTTGCAAAGCTGGTGGACCAGGTCATCGTCTACCCGAACAATTACCGGGAGGGGCAGCTGATAAAACAGCTGGAACACCTGCAGCCGCAGAACCTGGTGCTGCTGCCCAAACAAATCAAAGACGGTGACCTGTTGCGCATCCTCCGCCTGATGGAGGATCAGGATTGCCGGGTGATGGCGGACAACGTGGGACAGTTAAAGTCACAGGGCCTTGTCATGTGCGGGAACGGCATCCCGGCCTGGAATGAAGAAACCTTAAAAGCGCTCCATCACTTTGGTGCCAG
>DAITOE010000083.1:0-7936 GCA_036834245.1 Clostridia bacterium
GCATCTCCTGGGTGGTTCTGAAATACAGGGGCGGCTGGTCCTCGCAGCCTTCCTTTTCCATGGGCAGGCTGTTTTTGATGATGGTGCGGAAAATGGCATCCTCCGGGTTGAGGAAATGGACATCCCCCGTGGCCACCACAGGCTTGCCGCTCTTCTCCCCCACCTGAATCAGCTGCTGGTTCAAAGCCCTGAGGGTGTCCCGGCTGGTGATCTTCCCAAGGCGCACCAGGGGCTCGTAGTTGCTCTCCGGCTGCACCTCGATAAAATCGTAGAAGTCTGCAAGCTTTAACAGCTCGTCCATGCTTTTGTTGTTCAGGACGGCCTGGTACAGCTCCCCTTCGATGCAGCCGCTGCCCAGCAGCAAGCCTTCCCGGTATTTGATGAGCATGTCCCTGGGGATCAGGGGAATGCGGAAGAAGTACTGCATGTGGGATAGGGATACCAGGCGGTTGATGTTGGTCATCCCTTCCTGGGCTGCCACCAGCATGGTGACATGGTGCTGGTTGTTGCGGTTGTAGCCGGTGATGGTCTCATTCAGATCACGCAGGGTCTTGGCCCCCAAAGCAGCAGCTTCCTTCAGCATCAGGCTCAGGCACTGGGCGGTGGCTGTGGCATCATGCACTGCGCGGTGGGCATTTTTCAGCACCACGCCCAGGTGCCTGCACAGGCTGGCCAGGTTGTAGCGCTTTAAATCCGGGTACAGTTTCTGGGCGAAGGCCAGGGTATCGATCTGGGGCAGGTTGAAGGATTGGTTCAGCCGGGCCAGCTCCGATCCCAGGAAGGCCATGTCAAAACTGGCGTTGTGCGCAGCCAGGGGGCTGTTCCCGATGAATGCCATCAATTGAGGCAAGGCTTCCGCAGCCTTGGGCTGATCCCGCAACATATAGTCCTGAATCTTTGTAATCTGAACCACCTTGGCCGGCAGAGGCACCTCCGGGTTCACCAGCATGGAAAAGGTATCCATCACCTGGCCGTTTTCCAGTTTTACTGCGCCGATTTCGATGATGCGGTCTGCAAAGGGGTTCAGCCCGGTGGTTTCAAAGTCCAATACCACCACAGGGCCATCAAGGGCAGCCTCTGTGGCAGCTTTCACAATGCCTACATCGTCAATGATGCTGCCTTCCATACCGGGAATCAGCTTGATTTTGTGCTTCCTGGCAGCTGCGAAGGCCTCCGGGAAGGACTGCACCACCGCCTGGTCGGTGATGGCGATGGCTTTGTGCCCGAAGGACGCAGCCTGTTTGATCAGGTCGCCGGCAGACACCAGGCCGTCCATATAGCTCATGAAGGTGTGGGCATGGAGTTCGATGCGCTTTTCTTCTGCCGTGTCTTTGCGCCGGGGCAGGTCAAAGGCGTTGATGTCCTTGGCCATCAACGTCAGGATGTTGTCATAGCTGTCCATCTGGCAAAAGCCCCGCACCCGGACCCCGACACCCGGGGTGATGCGGCTGACAATTTCCTCAATCTTGCGCTTTTCTTCCTCGGGGTCTGCCGCCATATCACCGTTATAGGCATTCATCCTGCCCCCCAGGAAAATCTTGCAGACCATGCTTTCCGTGTTGTCGCTGACCACAAAAATCAGCAGCACGGATTCGCTGCGCTGGATGTTGCGCCGCTCCACGCTGATGATCTTTCCCTCGATAACCACCCGGCCGGACAGCTCCGTCAGCTCCCTGATTGGCGTCGCCTTGGCTGCGATCACCCCGCCGGTGATTTTTTTGCTTTTCTTTTTTTCTTTGGGCTTGTTTTCCGGCACCAGAAGGGCAGGCTGTTCCGTCAGCAGCTCCTGTTCCCGCTGGCGCTCCTCCTGCTGCTTAGCCACCCGTGCCTCAAAATCATGGGCCAGGCGCATCTGAATGGCAGGCGTGATTAAAAACAGGTCATGAATGGCCCGGCTCAGCTTCTGCTTGACCTCCTGTTGGTTCATGTATTCGTAGGAGAAGGCGCTGGGCAACTCCAGCATGATGCCGTCATCCTCCGGCAGCCAGCGGATGTCCTGGACGTGGGTGGTCATGGCAGGATAATGCTTCAGCAAAATGGCTTCGATGGTCTGCCGGTAGTTTTCCGGATTGGACAGAAAATCCTCTGCCAGCTGGGGAGAGGCAATGCGCAGGGCCATGTTCAACTGGGGAAAGGCCCGTTTCAGCAGCCGCCTGATCTGCGCAAACTGCTTTTCACCCACCAGCACATCCGCGGTGAAATGCGCCACAGCCCGGCCTTTATCGGCATAATAATCAACACACACCAGGTGCAGCTTGTCCTTTAGATCTGGCAGCTGGTCATATACTGTGTTTAAAAACTTCTGTTCAGGCATCGGTGCTGTTCCGTAGCTTTTGTTGTTGCAGGTGTTCATCAATCATGCGCAAGATGTCTGGCACTGGGTCCTCCGTGATTCGTTTGACAAACTTGCCCTGGCGGTACAGGGCGCTGCCGGTTTTCCCGCCGCAAAAAGCAATGTCAGCGCCTTTTGCCTCCCCGGGGCCGTTCACCACACAGCCCATGATGGCCACCTTCACAGGCTCGGTGATGTGCCGGGTGGCTTCCTGGACACGCTGGGCGATGTCCTCGATGTCCACCTCGGTGCGCCCGCAGGTGGGGCAGGAAATGAGCTCCAGCCCGCCCCGCATGCCCAGGGCTTTCAAAATGTTGATGGCGGCCTCAGGCTCCGTCAGGGGGCTGCCGGTGAGGGACACCCGCAGGGTGTCTCCAATGCCGTCCAGCAGCAAAGCGCCGATGCCGATGGCAGACTTCAAGGTGCCCTGGCCGGGCAGGCCGGCTTCTGTTACCCCCAGGTGCAGGGGATAATCAAAGGTCCTGCTGGCCAGGCGGTAGGCCTCCACCATCAGCCGCACATCGCTGGCCTTCAGGGACAGCACAATCTGGTCGAAACCGGCCTGCTCCAGCAGCCGCACATGGCCCAGGGCGCTGTCCACCAGGCCCTGGGCGGTCACTCCCCCATCCCGCGCCAGGATGTCTTTTGGGACCGAGCCGGAATTGACCCCGATGCGGATGGGAATGCCATGGGCCTTGGCGCAGTCAGCCACAGCCCGCACCTCCTGCTCATTTCGCAGGTTGCCGGGGTTGATGCGCAGCTTGTTGATGCCATTTTCCATGGCTAAAAGGGCCAGCTCATAATCAAAATGAATGTCCGCCACCAGAGGAATCCGGGTGCCGTCTACCAAAGGGCGCACAGCCCGGGCACATTCCTTGTCATAGACAGAGACCCGGACAATGTCGCAGCCGGAAAGGCCCAGCTGCCTGATTTGTTCGCTGGTTGCAACCACGTCCCGGGTGTCGGTGTTGGTCATGGATTGCACTGTCACCGGGCTGCCGCCGCCAATGACCAGCTTGCCCAGTTGAATTGCTCTTGTTGTTTTCATCTTAAAACAGCCGGACCACATCACGGAAGGTGATGAGGATCATCAGGGCGAACAGGAAAATCATCCCGGCAGCATGCACATAGCCTTCCTTGCTGATGGGCTTGCCCCGCACCGCTTCCAGCAGCAAAAACAGTATGCGGCTGCCGTCCAGGCCCGGGATGAACAACAGGTTCATCAGCCCCAGGTTGATGGAAATCACCACCATCAAATACAGATAACCCTGCAGTTTGGTGCGCTGGATTTCGTCCACAATCATCTTGGTGATGCCCACCACACCGGCCACTTCCCCGGCGCCCTCCCCCCGGGTCAACAGGTTTTTGATGGCGTTCACCACCATGCTGCCCGCCCGGTAGGCCATGTCAAAGCTTTCCCGGACAATTTGTCCCAGGGAGCCCGGCACCATCTTCACCGGCTGGGAAATGGCCATGATGATGCCAATCATGTTGCGCTGTTCCACCGGGTTGTATAAAGGCGTGATGGGCAGGGAGAGGGCGGTCTGCCGGCCTTCCACCAGGCGGCTGACGCCGATGATGCGTTCCTGCCCAGCCTCGCCCTGGTTGAGCAGCTGTGTCAGGTTGTCGGTGACAGGCTGGCCATCCAATGTCAAAATGGTGTCGCCGGGCAGGATGCCGGCCAGCTGGGCGGCGCCGTCCTCTGACACCGATTGCACCGTGGTGGTATGGGGGCCGTCAGGCACCGGGATGCCGGACAGGGCAAACAGCAGCATGGCCACCAGAACTGCCAGCACCAGGTTCATCACCGGACCCATGATGATGGTGAGCAGGCGCTTCCACACCTTGAATTTGCTGAACGCCCGGGGATCGTCCTTGAACTCGCCGGTGGTATCATCCTCCCCGTAGAAAGCGCAGTAGCCGCCCAGGGGGATGGCCCGCAGATAAAACTCGGTTTCATGTTTTTTGCTGTTCCATTTGACCAGTTTGGGGCCAAAGCCAATGGCAAACTCCCGGACCGGAATCCGGGTCAACCGCGCAGCAAAAAAATGCCCGGCTTCATGCACCGTAATGAGAATGCCAAAGAGCAAAATGGCAGCGAAAATGTAGAATAGGGTCATCGGTCCTCCCGTGAATAATGTTTGATGTGGACTGCCGCGGTCTGCCGGGCAGCCTGGTCTGCATACAGCACCTCTTCCAGGGTATCGGCAGGCAGGGCAGCGCTGATTTGCAGCGTCTCTTCCACCACCCTGGCGATGTCCAGAAAGCCGATTTCCTGCCGGAGGAACGCGGCCACAGCTTCCTCGTTGGCCGCATTGAGAACCGCCGAAGCAGCGCCGCCTGCCTCCATGCACTCCCTGGCCAGCCGCAGAGCTGGAAAGCGGGTTTCGTCAGGTGCTTCAAAGGTCAATTCCAGCATCTTTTCCAACTGAAGGTGCGAGGTGCCGTTTGTGATCCGCTCTGGATAGGCCATGGCAAAGGCGATGGGGGCGCGCATGTCCGGCATGCCCAGCTGGGCCAGTACTGCACCATCCTGGAAGGCAACCAGGGAGTGGATGATGCTTTGGGGATGCACCAGCACCTCAATCTGCTGGGCTTTGGCATCAAACAGCCACCTGGCTTCAATCATTTCAAGGCCTTTGTTGAACATGGTGGCGGAGTCGATGGTGATCTTCTGGCCCATGTCCCAGTTGGGGTGGCGCAGGGCATCCTGCAGCCGGGCGTGCTGCATCGCTTCCAGGGACCAGGTTCTGAAAGGGCCGCCGGAAGCGGTGAGGATGATGCGTTCAAATGGGTTTCCTTCAGCCGCCATCAGGCACTGGAAGATGGCGCTGTGCTCGCTGTCAACGGGAATCAGGTCCAAGGGGCCACAGGCATCCATCACCAGCTGTCCCCCGGCCACCAGGGCTTCCTTGTTGGCCAGCAGCACCCGCCTGCCGGCCTTGCGAGCAGCCAGCACACTCTTTAGACCCACCATGCCCACCACGCTGACCAGCACGTCGTCACAGGGTGCATGGGCGGCAATCTCCGCCAGGGCATCCGGGCCAAAGCGCCAGTCGCAAAAGCGCAAATCCTCCGGCACCGGGACCTCGCCCGCAGTCAGGGCTGCCATTACAGGCCGGTGGGTGCGCACCTGTTCAAACAGGGCGTCTGCCTGGCTGTGGGCGCTGAGGGCAGCCACCTTGAAGCGCTCCTTATGCTGCGCTGCAATATCCAAAGCCTGGGTCCCGATGGAGCCGGTGGATCCCAGGATGGCGATGCGCTTTTGCTTCATGGTTGATTAAAACCAGGGCAGGGCCTGGTAGATGTACACCAGGGTGCCGCTGAAAAGGATGCTGTCCAGCCGGTCCATCATGCCGCCATGGCCCGGGAAGATGTGGCTGTAATCCTTGATGCCGCAATGGCGTTTCACAAAGGACGCAAACAGGTCGCCAATCTGGCCGGCGATGCCGCCCAGGATGCCCAGGGCGATGAAGTTTGCAATGGTGGGCACCTGAACACCGGCCCATTTCCCAATCAGATAAATCATCACAGCCGCAAGCACGCTGCCCAGCAAGCCGCCCAGGGAGCCTTCCAGGGTTTTATTGGGGCTGATGGCCTCGTTCAGCTTGTTTTTCCCGTACTTGGAACCGATGAAAAAGGCCAGCGAATCCCCCAGCACCGGAATAAAAAAAGCCAGGCTCAGCAGCACCCGCTGCAGGCCGATGGGCTCGATCCGCGTCATGCCCAGCAGGCTCATGCCTGGCAACGCCACAGCAAACAATGGGATAATCGAGGTGGTTAAATCCTCCAGCCGGGGTTCATCCCGGAACATCACCAGGGTGAGGATCACAAATATGATGACCGCCACCAGCAAGACCAGCAGCAGCAGGCTTTCCACCTCGGTGAGCAGCAGGAAACCGGGGATGGCGATGATCAGCGCAAACCAGGTGGGCCAGGCCAGCACCTGATGCCCGGCAGTTTTCAGTGCATTGAACATCTCATACAGGGCGATGCACACGCAGGCAATCCAGAGCAGGGAAAACACCCAGCCGCCAAAGTACAGGGCCAGGAACAGCAGAAGCAACAGGCTTGCTCCGGTGATGATGCGTGAAGTCATGTGGTTCGTCCTCCAAAACGGCGCTCCCGGCCGGCATAGGCCTTCAGCGCGTCCTGATAGTCACCTACGGTGTAATCCGGCCAGAGTTTTTCGGGAAACAGCATCTCCGCATAGGCTGACTGGGCCAGGAGAAAATTGCTCAGGCGCTGCTCCCCGCTGGTTCTGATAATCAGGTCCACATCCGGCTGGTTGCAGGTGTAGAGTTTACCCGCAATCGCTTCCCAGGTGACGGCGTCCAAGGTGGTCCTGCCTTCTTCAATGTCCTGTTGCAACAGCCGGAAAGCCCGCACCAGTTCATCCCGGGCGCCGTAGTTGAGGGCGATGTTCAGCTGCATGCCGGTGTTCCCGGCTGTATGCTCCTGGGCTTTTTTGACCGCTTCCCGGGCGCTTTGGGTCAGGCCATCAATGTCCCCCAGGATGCGGATGCGCACCCGGTTTTCGTGGAGTTCATCGATTTCCGAATGGAAAAACTCCACAATCAGGCGCATCAGGGCAGCAACCTCAGGCTCGGGCCGGGACCAGTTTTCCGTTGAAAAGGCATAGAGGCTCAGCACCTCAATGCCGATGTTGCTGCTGTAGCGAATGATTTCCCGCAGGGCTTCCACGCCCTGCCGGTGCCCCCGCATCACGCTGAAGGCGTGCTGACGGGCCCAGCGGCCATTGCCGTCCATGATGATGGCTACGTGTCTGGGCAGTGGCTTGGTTTGCATGTAGCGGCCTCCGGATCAGCGTCACGAAAATAGGAGCACAGAAGCTGGTTGTTCTGGAAACGCACCACCCGGGGCGCCCGGCCTTCAGGCCCCGACATGGGGCGTTCAGGCATGGAAAACACCACCTCCGGGGTGATGCCCTGGTCACGCAAGCGCTGCAGGGCCTCCTCCAGGTGCAGGCCAATCAGGGAAGGCATGGTCAAACGGCCATGATCTCCTTCTCTTTTTCCTTTGCCAGCTCGTCCACATCCTTGATGGCGGCGTCTGTCACCTTTTGCAGCTCGTCCTCCGCCTTGTACTGGTCATCTTCTGAGATGACAGCGTCCTTCTTCATCTGCTTGAACTGTTCCATGGCATCCCGGCGGATGGCGCGGACCGCCACCTTGGAATCCTCGGCATTGCGCCAGACCAGTTTGGTCAATTCTTTCCGGCGCTCCTCGTTCAGTTCGGGAATCACCAGGCGGATGAGCTTGCCGTCATTAGCGGGGTTCAGGCCCAGGTCGCTCATCTGAATGGCCTTCTCCACCAGCGGAATGGCCTTGGCATCCCACAGGGAGATGGTGAGCATCCGGGGCTCCGGGGCGCTGATGTTGGCCATCTGGTTCAGCGGCGTCTGGGTGCCGTAGTAGTCCACCATGATGCGGTCCAGCAGCTTGGGGTTGGCACGGCCCGCCCGCAGGGAGGCCAGTTCCCGCCGGAATACATCCTTGGTCTTCTCCATTTTCTGTTTCGCGGTTTCAATGACAGGTTTATACATCCTGGTAACCTCCTTCAAGTGATTGTCGTGGTTTATTG
>DAITOE010000084.1:0-7802 GCA_036834245.1 Clostridia bacterium
GGAACATCGCTTCTGCCTGGGCTTTTTCTATCTTAAAGGGAATGATTTTTTCAGGCCGGGTTTCGTCGGTGAACTGGGTAGGGATCACCGAGGGGCTGCCGCAAAAGGCGCAGGCGGTGGCCACGGTGGTTTCCTCGGTAAACAGCTGCGCACCGCAGGAAGAGCAGGAGTAGGCCCGGGTTTCCTGCTTCTCAGCCTCAGAAAAGCCCCTGTCATGCATGTCCCAGTTCATGATGTCAGGCCGGCTGTCAGCCTGCTCAATCTGGTTGACGGCGGCGATGGTCTCCGGGTCAAAGGTGTTGCCGCAGGAGCCGCAGGTCATCTCCAGGCTTTTCCCGTCGTAGGACAGCGGTGCGCCGCAGGATGGGCATTTATAGGTCAGGGTGCTCAAGGGGATCCCTCCTCTCTGGGTGGTGCTGGGTGCACATCAGGTCAGTCTACCCGCCATTGGCAAATCATATCTTGTGACCATCATACAAATCCAGCCAAATATTGTAAAGCAAAACCCATGCATGATTCTGCGCTTCTGAGGTGTTCAATAGATGAAGAAACCCGCCGGATTTGAAATTGTTCACAGTTTCTTTGCACCGCCGCCTGCACCCGCTTGCCTGGGCTTTACAGCCTGTGGTATACTGTTGATAGTCAAAGAAGGTCAGCGTCTTTGACCGGATTGGAGGACCACATGCGATTGAGTGATTTGATCGAGGAGTTCATCAAGGACCTCTGGGGAAAGGAAGAGACAGAGGTGGAACTCAAGCGGAACGAGCTGGCGGAGTATTTCCGCTGCGCGCCCAGCCAGATCAATTATGTTTTATCCACCCGTTTCACACCCGACCATGGCTATGCCATTGAAAGCTTCCGGGGCGGCGGCGGATTCATCCGCATCATCCGGCTGAGCCAGGACGATTCCGAACACCTCAGGTACCTGACCCAGGAACGGGTGGGGGAGGCCATCAGCGCCAGGGAAGCACGGCTTTTGTGTTTGCAGCTGGCGGAGCAGGGTAGGATAAGCAAGGAGACGGCTGATGTGATGATCGCCGCCCTCAGCGCCCAGGCCCTTTGTGTCCCCATCCCCGAAGCCTTGAAGGACGAGATCCGTGCCAAGACCTTGAGGAGCATGCTGCTGCAGATTGCGCAGCAAGGCTGAGCGAAGGAGGATTGTATGATTTGCGAAGTCTGCCGCGAGAAACACGCGGATATTGTGTTCAAAACGGTCACCGGCAACCAGGTGGCCACCAAGGCCATGTGCATGTCCTGTGCCCATGCCATGCAGCAGGACATGATCAAGATGTTCATGTCCATGGGGCTCCAGCAGGGCCAGGCCGGGGCTGAGAACGAGGAAGCAGAAAAAGAACAAGTACCAGCCATGCCCCGCTTCATCTGCACCAACTGCGAGCGCCCCTTTGACCGGCTGGACGAGCACACCATGGCTGGCTGCGCCGTTTGCTATGAAGCCCTGGGCGATGAGCTTGCCGGCCTGTTCCACATGGACAGGGAGGATACACCGGAGGATCACCAGGAGGGCAGGGATCCGGCTGCCGAGAGCGCCGATGCCGGCCATGAACACGAAGCGCAGGATTTGCGGTTTTCACTGATGGAAGCAGTGGTCCGGGAGGACTTTGAAGAAGCGGCCCGGCTGCGGGACCTGTTGGCCCAGGAAGGCGCCCAGGGAGGCACAGCATAGGCGTGCACAGCCATGTATTGTTAAGCCACGCTGCCCTGCGCCGCAACTATCAGGACCTCAGCTTCTGCCCCCAGAACAACCTGGTGGATCTGGCCCTAAGCCGCAGCCGCAGCGTACAGGCCTTAACAGCGCTATTTTCTGATGCAAATCTGTCGGACGCAAAAGAGCCGGGTGCCAGCCAGCTGCCGTTTTTGCAGTCAGCGCTGCTGCCGCAGGAAATCAGCCAACTCAGCCAGGCAGCCCTGTTCGTGGACGACGCAAGCGGTTTTTCTGCCACCCTCAACATGGATGAGCACCTGGTGCTGCGCCAGACCGGGCGGGATGCGCCGGTCAGCGCCCTGGTTTCATCCCTCAGGGAAACGGAAGAAAAGTTTACAAAAAGCGGCCTTTCCTTTGCGCAGGATGCCAGGTTCGGCTATCTGTCCTACCGGCCTGTGCTGGCAGGCAGCGGGCTGTACATCAGCTTGATCATGCACCTGCCCATGCTGCATTTTTTAAAGCAGATGCGCCCCCTCACCGAAGGTCTGAAGGAAAAAGGCTGTGTCGTTGTGCCCCTTGCGCCCACCAGCGGCCGCAACCCGGCGCGCTTGTATGTCCTCAGCAATGCCGGCAGCCACGGAAAAAGCGATGAGGACATCATCAACCAGGTTCTGTCCGGCATGGAGATGCTGGCAGACAAGGAGCAGGCCATCCGGGAGAAGGCCCTGGCCCAGAAGGAGCAGGGCACCGTGGCCGACCAGGCCTGGCGGGCCTACGGCGTCCTGAAATATGCCAGGCGCCTGACGGAGCACGACCTGTTGACCCAGTGGAACAGCCTGCGCATCGGCGTCATGGGGGAGATATTGCCCCTGAAGCTGTCCCGGGTGGATGATTTGCTCCATTTTGCCAATGATGCCGCCTTTTATCAGGAAGGCAGCAAAGCCAATGATTTTGTTTTCCGGCGCGCCGAAGCCGTACGCCGGGTTTTAGCAGGAGGTACTTAATATGTCCATGTTTGGAAAATTCAACCAGAAAGCCAAGCAGGTGCTGGATATTTCCCAGCAGGCTGCCATCAGTTTACGCCACAGGTTCTGGGGCACGGAGCACCTGTTGATCGGCCTTTTGACCATCGCTGGGGATGACCTGCCCAGCCTGCCTGACAACATCACCCTGGACAGCGTGAAGGATGCGGTGCGGCAGCTGTCCTCACCCAGCCAGCTGCCCCCCAAGGTGCTGGAGCTGACCCCCCGGATGAAAAACGTGCTGGACGAGTCCATGGGCCTGGTCCGCAACAAGCAGCTGGGCCAGGTCACCACCCATGCCCTGTGGTTCTGCCTGCTGTCGGAGGAGGAGTCCGTGGCGGTGCGCATCCTGACGGTCTTCGGGGCCAACATCGCGCTGTTAAAGCGGGAGGCCTCCGACTACCTCAGGGCAACCCCGGAGGACAACCCCGAGCAGAACAAATCCACCCTGGAAAAAAACAGCCGGGACCTTACCGCCCTGGCCCGCCAGGGCAAGCTGGACCCAGTGGTGGGCCGGGAAAAAGAGATTGAAAGGATGGCCCAGATCCTGTCCCGCCGCACCAAGAACAACCCGGTGCTAATCGGCGCCCCCGGCGTGGGGAAGAGCGCCGTGGCGGAAGGCCTGGCCCAGCGCATCGTGCTGGACGATGTGCCGGACACCCTTATGGGCAAGCGCCTCCTCTCCCTGGACATCGGCAGCCTGATTGCCGGCACCAAATACCGGGGTGAGTTTGAGGAGCGCATGAAGGATGTGGTGAGCGAGCTGACGCAGAATCCGGACATCATCCTGTTCATTGACGAGCTGCAAAACATCATGGGCGCCGGCAAGGCGGAGGGCTCCATCGATGCCGCCGGCATCCTGAAACCTGCCCTTGCCCGGGGCGAGATCCAGTGCATCGGCGCTACCACCCTGGACGACTATCGCAAGCACATCGAGAAGGACGCCGCCCTGTCCCGCCGTTTCCAGCCTGTGATGGTGGACGAGCCGGACAGTGAAAAATCCCTGGAGATCCTCAGGGGCCTGCGGCCGTTTTACGAAGACCACCACAAGGTGGCCATCACCGACGATGCCCTGCAGTCCGCGGTGGAGCTGTCCACCCGCTATATTGCAGACCGCTTCCTGCCGGACAAGGCTGTGGACGTGATGGACGAAGCGGGTTCCCGGGTTCGCCTGCGGGCCTTTGCCGCCCCGGCAGACCTGAAGGTGCTGGAACGGCAGCTGGATGAAACCCTGGAAAAGAAAAAGGATGCCATTTCCCGGCAGAACTATGAGTCCGCCGCCGACCTGCGGGACGATGAGCGGCAACTGCGGGAGAAGATCAATGAAGCCCGGGACCAGTGGAAACACACCCGGGAGACCCTGCGGCCCGAAGTGACCGAAGACGACATCGCCGACGTGGTGGCCGGCTGGACGGGCATCCCCGTGCAGCGGATGACCATGATGGAAAGCAAGCGCCTGATGCAGCTGGAAGAAACCCTCCACAAGCGGGTCATCGGCCAGGATGAGGCGGTAACCGCAGTGTCCAAGGCCATCAGAAGGGCCCGTGCCGGCCTGCAGGACCCCAAGCGCCCTCTGGGCTCCTTCATTTTCCTGGGCCCCACCGGCGTGGGCAAGACCGAATTGTGCCGGGCCCTGGGGGAGGCCATGTTCGGGGACGAGGATGCCCTCATCCGCCTGGACATGAGCGAATACATGGAAAAGCACACCGTATCCAGGATGGTGGGTTCACCTCCCGGCTATGTGGGCTACGACGAGGGCGGGCAGCTGACGGAGGCTGTGCGCCGCAAGCCCTATTCCGTGGTGCTGTTTGACGAAATTGAAAAAGCCCACCCCGACGTGTTCAACATGCTGCTGCAGATCCTGGAGGATGGACGGCTCACGGACAACATGGGGCGGGTCACCAGCTTCAAAAACACCATCATTGTAATGACCTCAAACGCAGGCGCAGCCCAGCTGGCCACCGGCCGCTCCCTGGGCTTTGCAGAAGCGGACACCCCTGCCGGCATGAACCATGAGGAGATGAAAACCCGGGTGCTGGATGAAATCAAGCGGATGTTCCGCCCGGAGTTCATCAACCGCGTGGATGAAATCATGGTGTTCCATGCCCTCTCCAGCGAGCAGATCGCGCAGATTGCCAGGCTGATGCTGGATGTCATCATTGCAAGGATGCAGGAGCGCAGCATCACCCTGGAGTTCTCAGACGACGCTGTGGCCTTCCTGGCCAAGTCCGGCTTCGACCCCCAGTACGGTGCCAGGCCCCTGCGCCGCGCCATCCAGCGGATGGTGGAGGATGCCTTGAGCGAGCAGATCGTGTCCGGCGAACTGGCAGAAGGCGACCATGTGCGCATGTTCGCCCAGGAGGACAAGCTTTCCTTCACCGTAACCAAGCCAGAAAACACAAAGAGCAAGCCGGTGAAGGAAGACCTGCCGGTGGGCTGAAGCCTGCAGATGCCATCAATGGGAAGCGCCGGGGAAACCTGGCGCTTTTCTTTGTGTTTTCAAGGGCTTTCCTTGACCTTGTCCATGAAACATCCTATAATATCGCGGTAATGAAGGGGGAGTGACACGCATGCAGGACAAGAAGACTTTCTACATCACCACACCGATTTATTATCCCAGCGGACACATGCACATCGGGCACACCTATACCACCGTGGCGGCAGACACCATGGCCCGGTTCAAGAAGCTGACCGGGCATGATGTGTTTTTCCTGACCGGCATGGACGAACACGGCCAGAAGATCGAGCGCAGTGCCGCTGATTCAGGCGTCACCCCCCAGCAGATGGTGGACGGGATTGCAGAGGAAACCAGGAAACTGTGGGAGATGATGAACGTCAAAAATGATGATTTCATCCGCACCACCGAGGAGCGACACACCCGGGTGGTCCAGCAGATCTTCCAGCAGCTCTATGATCAGGGGGATATCTACAAAGGTGCCTATGAGGGCCAGTACTGCGTGCAGTGCGAGGCCTTCTGGACCAGCAGCCAGATCAAGGAAGGCAACCTGTGCCCGGACTGCAGCCGGCCCACGGAGCTGGTGCGGGAGGAAAGCTATTTCCTCCGGATGAGCAAGTACCAGGACTGGCTGATTGACCACATCGAAAGCCATCCCGAGTTCATCCAGCCGGCTTCCCGGGCAAAGGAGATGCTGCAGAACTTCTTAAAACCCGGCCTCCAGGACCTGTCTGTCAGCCGCAGCTCCTTCAAGTGGGGCGTGCCGGTTCCCTTTGACCCGGATCATGTCATCTATGTGTGGATCGATGCCCTCAGCAACTACATCACCGCCCTGGGCTATGGCACCGACCAGGACCAGCTGATGAAGACCTACTGGCCGGCGGATGTCCAGCTAGTGGGGAAGGAAATCACCCGTTTCCACACCATTTACTGGCCCATCATCCTGCATGCCCTGGGACTGCCGCTGCCCAAGCAGATTTTTGCCCACGGCTGGCTGCTGTTCAACAACGACAAGATGTCCAAGTCCAAGGGCAACGTGGTCTACCCTGCCCCGGTGGTGAAGCGCTACGGGGCGGATGCCCTGCGCTACTACCTGATGCGGGAGATGCTCTTTGGCTCTGACGGCAACTACACCAACGAGGCCATGATGCACAGGGTGAACTCCGACCTGGCCAATGACCTGGGCAACCTGCTCAGCCGCACCGTGGCCATGATCGAAAAATACTTTGACGGCGAAATCAAAGCGCCCGGCGCCTATCAGGAGGAGGATAAACACCTCATCGCCCTGCTGGAAGGCCTGCCCCCCAAGGTGGAGGCAGAGATGAACGCTCTGCAGTTCTCCCAGGCCCTGGCAGAGATCTGGAAGGTCATCGGGGAAAGCAACCGCTACATCGACATCACCCAGCCCTGGATCCTGGGCCGCACGGAGGAGGGCAAGGAGCGCCTGCGCACCGTGCTGTATGTGCTGGCGGAAAGCCTGCGCTTCATCGGCCTGTTGGTGTACCCGGTGATGCCCGCCACCCCGGAAAAAATCTTTGCCCAGCTGGGCCTGACGGATGACACCCTTAAAACCTGGGCTTCCCTGGCCGCATTTGGCGGGATCCCTGCCGGCCAGCGAGTGCAAAAGGGCGCAGCCATCTTCCCCCGGATTGACATCAAGGTAGACCTGCCCCTGCTGGAAGCCGAGAACGAGCTGGAGCTTCAAAAGGGCAAAGCACAGCCCCAGGAGGAACCAGCACCTGTGGAGGAAGACCCGGTCATCGCCTTTGAGGATTTCCAGAAGCTGCGCCTGCGCACCGCCAGGGTGCTGGCTTGTGAAAAGGTCAAAAAGAGCGACAAGCTGCTCAAGATCCTCTTAAAGGTGGGGGAGGAGGAGCGCACCGTGGTCTCCGGCATTGCGGAGCATTACGAGCCCGAAGCCCTCATCGGCCGCACCCTGGTGCTGCTGTGCAACCTGGCCACCAGGAAAATCCGGGGCATCGAATCCCAGGGCATGCTGCTCTCCGCCGCCAGTGAGGACGATAGCGTGCTGAAGCTGCTGTGCGTGGACGAGGGCATTGCAGACGGGGCGGACATCGGCTGATGGAAGCGCGCCTGTTTGATTCCCACGCCCACCTGGATGCCCCCCAGTTCGATGAGGACCGGGAGGCGCTGCTGGCCTCCCTCCCTGAACAGGGCATCGCAGCCTGCCTTACCTGCGGCAGCGATGTGGCCTCCTCCCAGGCTTCCATCGCCCTGGCGGAGCAGCATGATTTCATCTTTGCTGCTGCAGGCATCCATCCCCATGAGGTGGCCAAGGCCGGGGAGGGGAACCTGGAGGAGATCGTGGCCATGCTGGCCCATCCCAAGGTGCTGGCCCTGGGGGAAATCGGCTTGGATTTCTACTACGATTTTTCACCCAGGGCCCTTCAGGAGGAGGTTTTCAAAAAGCAGCTGGACATCGCGTACGAACTGGGCAAACCGGTGGTGATTCATGTCCGTGAAGCCCATGGGGCTACGATTGAGCTGCTGACAAATAACAGGGACCGTTTGCCCAAAGGGGTGCTCCACTGCTATTCCGGCAGCGCTGAAAGCGTAAAGGTGTATGAGAAACTGGGCTTTAACATTTCCTTTGCCGGGTCCGTCACCTTCAAAAACGCGGAGAAATTGCGCCTGGCTGCCC
>DAITOE010000085.1:0-7792 GCA_036834245.1 Clostridia bacterium
CAGCCAGGGGGTCACCTTCGGGCTCATTGGCCAGTATTCCCTGGACATGCCGCAGAAATCCTTCAAGGTGCAGTCCCGCGCGCGCTTTGGCAGCAAATACTTCCATGCAGCCCTCTTTGATGACAGGCCCTTTGATGTGTACAAGTCCTTTGTTTTACGGGTCAGCGGCAATGACGCCGTGTGGACCCGGTTCGCAGACGGTGTGCAGTCCCGCCTGGTGGACCAGTTGGACACCACCGTCATCCACCAGGCCTGGAACCCGGTCATTGTGTACCTCAACGGCCAGTACTGGGGCCATTACAACATGCGGGAGCGGGTCAGCCGCTACATGGTGGCCCAGCATGAGGGCATCCCCATTGAGGACGCGGACAACATGACCATCCTGGAGGCCAACAGCAAGCCCTACTGGGGCACCAATGCCGAGTACCGGGAGATGCTGAACAAAGCCAAGACCCTCTCCCCCGGCAAGAACCCGGAGGACCTGAAATACCTGACCGACCGGATTGATATTGAAAACTATTTCGACTACATGGCCCTTGAAGCCTTCTTTGCCAACACCGACACCGGCAACATCCGCTACTACAAGGTGCCCGGCGGCAAATGGCGCTGGATCCTGTTCGACCTGGACTACGGGCTGTTTAACTCCAATGCCAACGGCATCCGGGTCATCTTAAACCCCAAGGGCACCGGTGTGAACAACGCCATTGACAACACCTTGATCCGCAAGCTGCTGGAAAGCCCGGAGATGCAGGACCTCTTCCTGCGCCGCTTCGGGGAGATTTTCAAGAAGTTCACCACCGAGGTGATGCTGGCCCAGATTGATGAGTGCTACAACATCCTGCAGCCGGAAATGATGATGCATTACGAGCGCTGGTCAGCCTATCATTTGAAGAGCATCTCCTCCGAACAGCCCCAGACCGTGGACGGCTCCATGCGCTTCTGGAACTACAGGGTGAGCCGCCTGAAAAACGTTGTCAAGAAGCGCCCCACCATCTGCTGGGACCAGGTGAAAGAATGGTTCAAATTCACCGATGCCCAGATGGAAAGTTATTTTGGACCGCGGCCAGATATGCCCCCGGATGTGATTTAATACCGTCTGCAGGGGCTGTATCAACGCAGCAACCGTCTCAAATATTACCTTTTAACGCCAGCTCCAGCTGGCTTTTCTTTAGGCTGCAAAAAAAGACAGCATCGCTGCTGCCTTTGTGAAAGATTGAACCGGTTATTTCTTCGCGATGGCGTTTTTGATGAAGCCCACGATGCCGGTGAGCAGGCCGCCGCCCACGCCGCCGCCCAGGATGCTGGCGATGATGCTGGTGATGTCCGTGCTCCCTGCAGCCGCATCCCCTGCAATGCCCAGCAGGCCCAGCAGCTGGCTGCCGCCCAGCCCGCCCAGGATGCCGGCGATGGTGTTGCCGATGCTGCCCAGGTCCAGTTTCTTGGAAGCCTTGCCGGCCACATTGCCGCCCACCGCCCCAGAGATGGCCTGAATAATCAGTTGAAGAAGTCCTGTCATGGTGTTTCTCCTTTCAATCCTGGCTCGCCAGGTGTGCGGTCTTCCAGCCGCTGATAATATGTACCCGGCCGGGAATACTTCAAGCATCGGATTTGTTTAATTTTCGTTTAAAAACTGCTCTGCCCGTTTGAGGATGATCCGGACGTCGGTGAAGGACAGCTTCCGGTAGGCCTGCTCAAAGGGCAGGATGTGGGCCTCCACATCCATGCCGGACACCACCCCGTCCTCACAATCAAACCTGGCCAGGAAATAGGTAAAATGCTTGAGCATCCCCCGGCCCTGGGGATAGACGATCTCCCCGCCAAACCCCGGGACAATGGTGGCGGTGATGCCGGTTTCTTCATAGATTTCACGCAGGGCCGTCTGCTCCTCGGATTCGCCTGCTTCAACATGGCCCTTGGGCAGCCCGGTGTTGCCGGACAGCTCTGTCACCAACACATACTGCCGCTCCCCACCCTGCTCGCAGTACAAAACGGCGCCTGCTGAATGCTCATGCTTATAGGCGGCGTAAAGGGCTTCTTTGGTGAGGCTGCAGAAATATGCGTACTGGCGGCTGGCAGTCAGCTGGGGCTCATCAATATGGAAACCTAGGGCTGCATAAAAGCCCAGGTTGTCCTGCAGGCTCATGGCGTTGAGCTCCTGCAAGCCCAGGGAGCAGAAGGCCTCCACTATAAGGCGCCTGCCCAGACTGCGCCGCTGGTGGCTGGGGTTGACGGTGACCGTCAGCACCCGCCCCTGCCCTGCCGGCTTTTCTTCGATGGTCAACAGGCCGATGACGCGCCCGTAGTGCACAAAGCCGAAGACATGGTACTGCGCCATCCCCTGCCAGGCGGACAGCATGCGCTTGTACTGGCTGGCCGTCAAGTGCTGGGTGCAGGGTGCCAGCAGGTCGTTGATCCCCGGCAGGTGCAGGCGGTTTTTCAGGTTCACAAACATGGGCCTGGACCTGGGGATGCTGTGGTAGGCCTGGGGAGCGGCTGCCTGTTTTGCAGGCGGCGGGCTGTTTCTTGCTTCACTCATGTGATGGATCCACCCTCTTTATCATACGGAGGCAGGAGCGGCTGCAGCTTTCACTGCACCGCTTGAAACTATGACTTCACGTGTTCAATATAGTAAAGCCTGCAATCTCTGTCAATCCATTCCAGTTTTCATACCGCAGCCAGTCAGTTTAATCTGGGTATTTGTTGGACAAAGTTCCGAAATATGATTCGTTCTGCCTGAAAGCAGGCTGGTCAATTCAGGATTTTGGGGTATACTATAATGCGGATTCAACCTACAAGTACGGACAATGGAGAGGGAAACAATGAAAGCATTGATCAATGGTGTCATCCTGATGCATGATACTGAAGTGACAGACAAAGCGCTTTTGTTTGACAAACACATTGTAGGCCTGGTTGCAAGGGATGAAATCCCGTCTGAATATGAAATCATCGACGTTGAGGGTGCGTATATTTCCCCCGGCCTCATCGACCTGCACATCCACGGCTACGCAGGCGAGGACACCAGTGACGGCAGCGAAAAAGGCGTCCGGAAAATCGCTAAACACCTGCTGGAAAACGGCGTCACCTCCTTCCTGCCCACCACCATGACCATCGACTGGGCCGAATTGGAAGCCGCCTTTGACGTGGTGCGCAAATTGAAAGCAGACAGCGAACACGCGGATTTTGACGGCGCCGCCATCCTGGGTGTCCATGCCGAAGGCCCCTTCATCAACCCCAAGCGCAAAGGCGCCCAGGCGGAGGAGGCTATCATCACCCCCGACGCCGACAAGATTCTAAAGCACAAGGACATCGTGCGCATCCTGACCATGGCCCCCGAAATGAAGGGGGGCATCGAGATGATCAAACGGGTCACAGAGGAGTCCGACATCGTGGTGTCCATCGGTCATACCGATGCCACTTTCGAGATTGCCCTGGAAGCCATTGAAGCCGGCGCTTCCTACGTGACCCACCTGTTCAATGCCATGACGGGCCTGAACCACCGCAACCCCGGTGTGGTGGGAGCGGCCCTTCAGGCGCCGGTGATGACGGAAGTCATCGCGGACACCTTCCACGTGCACCCCGGCCTCTTCCGCTTCCTGCACGATACCAAGAAAAACCGCCTGGTGCTCATCACGGATTGCACCCGGGCCGGCGGGCTGGGCGACGGCGAATACACCCTGGGCGGTCAGCCCATCTATGTCAAAGGCATCGAATGCCGCCTGGAAGACGGCACCATCGCCGGCAGCGTGCTGAAGCTGAACGAGGCCGTCCGCAACCTGCGGGACAGGGCCGGGCTCTCTACCGCTGTGGCTGTCAAAGCCGCATCCCTGGTGCCCGCCACCGCCATTGGTGTGGCAGACAGGATAGGCAGCCTGGATGCCGGCAAGGACGCGGACATCGTGTTGTTTGACCAGGACATGACGACTAAGGCTGTCTACATCAAAGGACAGTTAAAATATCAACAAGGAGCTTAGCATGATGAAAAAAGTGAACGCGCCGCTGGATCCGGGCTTTGCCCCCATCTCCCTTGAGTACAGGGATTATGTGGCAGCAGTGAAAAATGCAGAGCGTGCCCAGCGCTTTGTGGTGAGGATTGAACGGGACCATGGCCTGTATTCATCCTTCAGCCTGGACATTCTGCCAGACGGCGTGGATGATGCCAGGACCATCCGGCTGATGGACCGCCTGGTCAAAAGCCTGCTGTGGGTGCGCGGCGGTTTCCGCATCACCACGGCCGGTTCCAGGGCTGTTCACGAGCATCTGAAGGCTGCCTACCAGGAAGGCGGCGCAAGGGCCTTTGATGCGGACTTCATGCACACCGTGTATGAGCGCCCCTTTGAGGTGCATTATGCCGAGGACCCGGACAGCATTGCGGCCTCCAATGAAAGCGCCAGCTCCATCGGCAAGCACCTGGACGGCTGCCGCATCGGCTTTGATGCCGGCGGCAGCGACCGGAAGGTCAGCGCCGTGATGGACGGGAAAACCCTGTATTCTGAAGAGGTGGTATGGCATCCCAAAGTCACGGAAGACCCGGACTACCACTACAACGGCATCCTGAGCGCCTTTAAAACCGCTGCGTCTCACCTGCCCCGGGTGGATGCCATCGGCGTGTCCAGCGCCGGGGTCTACATCGACAACAAGGCCATGGTGGCGTCCCTCTTTTTGAAGGTGCCCCGGGAGCTGTTTGCAAGCAAAGTCAAAAACATCTACATCAACGCTGCCAAGGAAATCGGGGATGTTCCGCTGGTGGTGGCCAACGACGGGGATGTCACCGCCCTGGCCGGCGCCATGAGCCTGGAATCCGGGCAGGTGCTGGGCATCGCCATGGGCACCAGCGAAGCCGGCGGCTATGTGGACGAGCAGATGCGCATCACCGGCTGGTTGAATGAACTGGCCTTCGTGCCGGTGGACATGAACCCGGGCGCCCTGGTGGACGAATGGTCCGGCGATATTGGCTGCGGGGTGAAGTACTTCTCCCAGGACGCCGTCATCAAGCTGGCTCCTGCTGCCGGGATTGACCTTTCCGCCGCAGACACGCCGGCTGAAAAGCTGAAAATTGTCCAGAAGGAAATGGAAAACAACAACCCCAGGGCCTTGGACATCTTCAGGTCCATCGGCGTGTACTTTGGCTACGCCATCGCCTGGTATGCCCAGTTCTATGAGATCAGCCAGGTCCTCATCATGGGCCGGGTCTCCAGCGGCCTGGGCGGCGACCTCATCATTGAACACGCCAGGGAAGTTCTCGCCCTGGAATTCCCCGAATTGGCACAACAGATGACCCTGAGCCTGCCGGATGAAAAAGCCCGCCGGGTCGGCCAGTCTGTGGCTGCAGCCAGCCTGCCGGAAATCGTGAAATAAGCACAAATCAAAGGACAGCGGGAGCCAGGGAATCAAACCGCCCGGGCTCCCGCTTTTTTTGTTGTTTCAAGCGTTTTTTTCATCTTCAAACCATTTGACGCCTCCCAGTCTTCATGCTACAATGGCGCTTGCTGGTTTACCGGCTTGCCAATATAGCTCAGTTGGTAGAGCAGCGGTTTCGTAAACCGCAGGTCAAGGGTTCGAGTCCCTTTATTGGCTCCAGCGAGGTGTAGCGCAGCTTGGTAGCGCGTTTGGTTCGGGACCAAAAGGCCCAGGGTTCAAATCCCTGCACCTCGACCACAGCAGGACCCTGCCAACCGGCAGGGTCCTGGTTGTTTCATCCGGCATGGATCAGGAGCAGTCCTGGCTGTGCGGCTTTACAATCCCTGAAAATGGCTGTATTCTGACAGGGCGATGAACAGGAGCAAGCGATGACCCAGGATCCCTGGCAACAACAACCGGCACCGCCGCAGCAAACCCCTCCCGCTGACAACCAGCAGCCAGGGGTTTATGGTGGCGCAGGCGCGCCGCCGGACCCGGACGGTTTTTTTACCCCTGCCTACCCAAACCGGGTGCGGCAGCAGACGCCGCCTGGTTTCAACGTGCCGCCGCCTTATACCGAGGGCATCCATCCCTATCCCCCGCCCCTGAATGAAGTGGAGCCCTTGGATGAGGAGCCGCCGGACGACCGGATGATCTACCGGGCACCGCCCCGGCAGCGCAGCGTCATCGTCTGGCTGTATGCCAGCCTGGCCATCCTGATTATTGTGCTGATTTCCGTGGCGGCCAGCCAGTTTATCGGCAAGCAGGATGTGAAGACGGCTGTTGTCACCATTTCGGAGCACGGCAGCACCTTCTCCGGCCGCACCATCATCGTGCGCAACGAATCGGTGTTCCAGCAGGAGAACGTGTCCGATGTGCGCTATCTGGCGGAGGAGGCGTCGGCTGTCAGCCGGGGGGACCCCGTTTGCACGGTCTATTCTACTGGCTTCTCTCCCCGGGAGCTGGAGCGCCTCCAGTCCTACCGCTCGGCCATCAAGGATTATCACAAGGTGCTGTTGGATGCCTCCACCACCCCGGATGCCCAGCTGGCCCGGCTGGAAACCATGGTGATGCAGCGCGCCCAGGAAACCCAGGCCCTGGTCCGGGGCGCCAGCGGCAACCTGTTAAATCAGGAGCTGCTGCTGAAGGAAGCCATCGGCAACCGGCACACCTACCTGAAACAGAAATACATTGAAGACACCAAATTAACCCGGCTGTACGACAACGAAAACAGCCAGCTGCAGCGCATTGAAACCTGGACGAAGCAGTTTACCGCCATGGACAACGGCATCATCAGCTTTTATACCGACGGCTTTGAAGCTGCCCTCAACACCAGCACCTCCCTGGCCTACAGCCCCCAGGACGTGCGCAGCATGCTGTCCGGGCAGGTTCCTGAATCCGCAATACGGCCCAAAAATGCCATCGATATCTTCCGCCTGGTGCGCCAGTACGACTGGGGCGCATTGATGCTGGCGGACGACTTAAGCTGGAACCCGGTGGTGGGCGACCAGTACCGGATGTTGATTGAAAGCTTCGAAAACACAACAGTGATGGTGACCGTGGAATCCGTCACCCGCTCCGGCGGGGAACTGATGGTGCGCCTCAAGGCTGATTCTGCCATCGAACCCATCCTCTACACCCGCTCAGCCCGGGTGCAGCTGTCCAAATCCGTCATCACCTATGCGGTGCCCGCCTCCGCCATCATCAACCAGGAGGGCATCATCGGCGTGGTGGTGCAGTACAAGGAAGGGCCCTACCTGGTTCCCGTTGAAGTGGTGAGCCAGGACGCCACCCAGGCCCATGTGGTGCCGGTGCACGCAGGCCACCTGTACGAAGGGCTGGTTGTGCAGCTGTTTTAGGGCTTTGCTTGCATGCATGGCCAGTTTTCGCTATACTACGATGGATAGTTTGTAGTCAGTTCCAGGCGGACTGAGGAGGAAATAGATGGATTTACGAAACCTGACAAACAAAGCTGCGGACCGCATCAAATCCGTGTTCAGCAAGGACAACCGGTTTTTCTACGGCACCCCTGAGCACCAGGAGGAGGACTACCAGCAGGATCCCGGCAGGGCGCCTGTCCAGGGCACCTACCCCAACACCTTCGCCCAGGGCCAGCATCCACAGCCTTCCTTTCAGGGCCCCTATCAGCAGCAGCCCCATCCCGGATACCAGCAGCAGTTTGCCTACCCGCAGCAGCCGATGGGCCAGCAGGCCCCCTATGCACAGCAGCAAGCCCCGTATGCACAGCAGCAGCCGTACCAGCAGCAGCAGCAGCAGGCCTGGCAGGCACAGCCCTATGTGGATCCGGGTTTTCAGCAGCAGCAGACGCAGGCCTATGCTTCCCCTCAGCAAACGCAGTTAAATCAGCAAATGGATGCCGGCGGCCGCAACCGCC
>DAITOE010000086.1:0-7753 GCA_036834245.1 Clostridia bacterium
CGTATTCCGACTATTTCGGCGCCTCCTACCCCCTGTGGGCCCAGCAGGCCAAGGAGATCATCACCGACTACCAGCGCACCCTGGGCAACATCTTCCACCTGCGCATCACCGGCTTTGAGCAGGTGAACGACCAGGTGACCATCACCACCTACGAGGACGGCAGCCGGGTGGCGGTGAACTTCGGCCAGGAAGACCTGGCAGTGGATGAGCAGACCGTGCCCGCCCGCAGCTACATCCTGCTGGAAGGGAGGGAGGGAGAATGAAAACCGGACGCACAAGCCGCAGAACCATCAGGCAGCGCCGCGCCATCAGCGGCTACCTGTTCATCCTGCCCTTTCTGATTGGTTTCCTGGCCTTCATGGTGCGGCCCATGATTCAAAGCATCATCATGAGCTTCCAAAGCGTGTCCTTAAGCGCCCAGACCGGCATCACCAAGACCTGGGTAGGGCTGGCCAACTATGTCTATGCCTTCACCATCGACCCGGAGTTCAACCAAATGCTGGTGGACGAGGTGATCCGCATGGTGACCCATTCCCTGGCCACCATGGTGCTGGCCTTCATGATCGCCCTGCTCCTCAACCAGCAGTTCAAGGGGCGCGCCCTGGCCCGGGCCATCTTCTTCCTGCCGGTGATCCTGTCCTCCGGTGTCCTGGTGGGGATTGAGACGGACAACTCCTTAATCATCGGCATGAAGGAACTGATCACCCAGTCCAATACCATGAACTTCGGCAACGCCCTCTTTGGCCTGCTGTCCGCCTCCGGCGTGGGCACCCCCGCCCTGGAGGTGGTGAACGATTTGATCACCGCGGTGTATGACATCGTCATGGCTTCCGGCATCCAGATTGTGGTGTTCCTCTCGGGGCTGCAGACCATTCCCCGGAGCATGTATGAAGCGGCGGAGATGGAAGGCTCCTCCGCCTGGGAAAGCTTCTGGATGGTGACCTTCCCCATCATCAGCCCGCTGTTGATTGTCAACATGATTTACACCATCATCGACTTCTTCATGAAGACCGACAACCTCATCATGGAAAAAATCCACGAGGAGATGTTCATCAACCTGAAATACGGCTTCAGCTCTGCCCTGTCCTGGATCTATTTTGCGGTGGCCATCGCCATGATCGGCATCTCTTCCCTCATCATCAGAAAGGGGGTGCGCCACTATGAGTAACCGGGACAAGGCCCTGCAACTTGACAGCTTCTGGGTGCGCAACCGCAAATCCGGCGGCCTCCTGCTGCGCCAGGAAGCCCGGAAACGCTTTGTGGCCCTGCTGCGCTTCCTGATGCTCTTTGGATTGTGCTTCCTGATTTTGCAGCCGGTGCTGGACAAGATTTCCGTCAGCTTCATGATGGAAAAAGACCTGTATGACACCACCATCATCGTGGTGCCCCGGAACCTGACCACGGAAAACTACACCCTGGCCGCCTACCTGCTGAACCTGAACACCTCCCTCCTTAACACCACGGTGATCTCCCTGGTGACGGCGCTGCTTCAGATCATCGCCTGCACCCTGGCGGGCTACGGCTTTGCCCGGTTTGAGTTTCCCTTAAAGCGCTTCTGGTTCGCCTGCGTGGTGCTGGTGATCGTCATCCCGCCCCAGACCATCTCCTCCTCCCTCTACCTGCATTTCCGGTATTTTGACGTGCTGGGCATCTTCACCCGCTTAACCGGCGGTCCCATCAACTTGAAGGGCTCACCCCTGCCCTACCTGATGCTCTCCGCCACCGCCATGGGGCTGAAAAACGGCCTGTACATCTTTATGATCAGGCAGTATTTCAAGTCCATCCCCTATTCCCTGGAGGAAGCCGCCTATGTGGACGGCGCCTCCACCCTGGGCACCTTTCTGAAGGTGCTGCTGCCCCAGGCGGTGCCCATCCTGGTGTCCTGCTTCCTCTTCGCCTTTGTGTGGCAGTGGACGGATGTCTTCTATACCCGCCTCTTCCTGCCCACGGCCAACACCCAGTACCTGTCCATCCGCCTCTCGGGGATGGCGGAAAGCCTCAGGACCTATGTGTCCACCCGGCGGGGCATCACCACGCCCCCGGTGGGCTACATCATGCAGATGATTTCCACCGGCGTCCTGGTGGTGGTGGGGCCCCTGCTGGTGCTCTACCTGGTGGCCCAGCGCTGGTTCATCGAATCCATCAGCGCCACCGGGCTGAAGGACTGATTTCCCACAGAATATTAACCCATCACGCATGGGTGATATAAAAAAAGGAGGACCCATCATGAAAAAGACCCTGGCAATGCTCATCGTGCTGGCGATGGCCTTTGGCCTGCTGGCAGCCGCCGCTGAAACCCACGAGTTCAGCTACGGCGAATCCATCGAGATCCGCACCGACAAGGACGGCAACAAGCTGGACCTGGGCGGCATCGAGGTTATCATCGGGGACTGGTGGTCCAGCGGCGAGCCTGCTGAGCCCGAGACCGCGGCAGAGGAAGCCACGGAGGAATACCGCCAGTGGATTCAGGAAACCTACAACTTCACCATCAAGCAGGTGGCCGTCTCCGGCTGGGAGGACAACCCGGATTTCCTGGCCAATTTCGTCACCACCGGCGGCCCGGAGAACTATGTGCTCATCATGCGCCCCGAGGTGCTGGCCACCCCCATGGCCAACGGCTTCTTCTACGACCTGGCCACCCTGGACGCCTTTGATTTCACAGAAGCCAAATGGAACAAGAGCGTGGAAACCGTCATGACCAAGGGGGATGCCATCTACGGCATGCGGCCCATCGTGTCCGAGCCCCGGGACGGCATCTGGTTCAACAAGCGCCTCCTGGAGGAGGCCGGCATCGATCCGGAGAGCCTGTACGACATGCAGAAGGACGGCACCTGGACCTGGGAAGCCTATGAGGAGCTTTGCAAGAAAATCACCAGGGACACCGACAACGACGGCGTGATTGACGTGTATGCCACCGCCAGCCAGCAGGGCAACGCCATCAACGTGGCCCTGGCCTCCAACGGCGCTGCCTTTGTGAAGATGGACGAGAACGGCAAATACTACAACGCCACCGGGGAGGACGCCTTCCTGGAAGCCGCCAACTGGATTGTGGAGATGTCCAAGACCTATGAGATGCCCCAGCCTGAAGGCGCCAACTGGGACTGGACCTATTCCGCCTTCATCAACGGCGATGTGGCCATGACGGTGCACCAGGACTACTTCAAGGCCACCCTCCGGGAGAACATGAAGGACGAATACGGCTTTGTGATGTTCCCCGTGGGCCCCAAGGGCACCACCTATAAAACAGTGCTGTCTGACAACACCTACGTGATCCCCGCCAACTACGATGCAGACCGGGCGGCCAAGATCGCCTATGCCTTTGACCTGTACACCGACCCCACCCCCGGCTATGACGACGAGGACGACTGGAAATCCAGCTACTACAACATGTTCTCCGACGCCCGCAGCGTGGATGAGACCATCGAAATGATGCGCATGGCGGAGCACGGGGAGACCTTCCTGCACAACATGGTGCCCGGCTACAGCCTGGGCGAGCAGTTCTACTGGAACACCTACAGCCGCAACGGCTGGCGCACTGTGTCTGAGCAGCTGGAAGAGTCCAAGAACGTCTGGCAGGCGGCCCTGGACGCAGTGAATGCGGACTGAGGCATGATTGCCTGATTACTCAGGCGGGATGGGGGTTGTCCCCATCCCGCTTTTCCCAAAAAGAGCCCGGGAGGCTGTTATGAAGGCTAAACACCTGATCGCCCTGTTGGTGGCGCTATTGATCACAAGCGGCGTAACAGCCGGCCTGAGCAAGGAGGACATCATGGTTCCAAAACTGACATTCGCAAGAAAAGACCTGCCGGACCTGCCCTCGTTTCAGTTTGCGGAGCAGCTGGGCGCCGGCTGGAACCTGGGCAACACCTTTGATGCCAACAACGCCCATTACCTCAAGGATGAAATGGACTATGAAAAGGCATGGGTGGGGGTGAAAACCGACCCCCGGGTGTTTTCGGCCCTCAGGAATGCCGGCTTTGGGGCCGTGCGCATCCCCGTCTCCTGGCACAACCATGTGTCCGGGGACGATTTTACCATCTCCGCCCCCTGGCTGGCCCGGGTCAAGGAAGTGGTGGACATGGCGCTGGCAGAAGGCCTGTATGTCATCATCAACACCCATCACGACATTGAAAAGGGCTACATCTACCCCGATCTGGAGCACCTCTCCCAGTCCAGCCGGTATATGCAGTCCATCTGGCAGCAGGTGGCCGGCGCCTTCAGGGACTATGACGAGCGCCTCATCATGGAAAGCATGAACGAGCCCCGGCTGGCCGGCACGGACCTGGAGTGGTGGCTGGACCCCAAGGATCCCCGGGCGGCGGAAGCCGTCTCCTGCATCAACCAGCTCAACCAGGTGTTTGTGGACACCGTCCGGGCTGCCGGCGGCAATAACGCACAGCGCTACCTGCTGGTGCCCGGCTATGCGGCCTCCGTCCAGGGCTGCCTCCATGAGGATTTCATGATGCCCAGGGACCAGGAAGGGGTCACAGACCGCCTGCTCCTGTCGGTGCATGCCTACACCCCCTATGACTTCGCCCTGCAGGACCCCAGGGACAAGGGCAGCCGGGATGTGTTCCGGGCGGACAGCCCCCTGGACGTCCAGGAAATTGCCCTGTTCATGGACCAGGTGTACAACAGGTTCACGCCCCTGAACATCCCCGTGGTCATCGGGGAGTTTGGCTGCCGGGACAAGAACGGCAACCTCCAGTCCCGGGTGGATTTCACCGCCGCCTATGTGGCCCTGGCCCGGGCCCGGGGCTTCACCTGCTTCTGGTGGGACAACCATGCCTTCTCAGGGGACGGCGAGGTCTTCGGCCTGCTGGACCGCCGGACTTTCCAGTTTGTGTATCCCCAGATCGTCCAGGCCATCACCATCAACGCGCAGTGAGGACGCCTGACATGAAAAAAACCCTTGCCCTGCTGACGGCGCTGCTGCTGATGAGCCTTGTTTTCAGCGCAATTTCGGAGGAATTGAACTATATGTCCATCTTTGACAGCAATTTTGACGGCTGGTATCCCCGCTCCACCGGGGGCGCCGCCCTTGACATTGTGGAAGGCAGCATCCAAATCACCGGCCGCAGCCAGGACTGGAACTCCCCGGGGCGGGATTTTAACCTGGTGCCCGGCCAGGCCTATGAGGTCGCGGTGCAGGTATACCAGGAGGAGGCGGACAGCGCCAGCTTCCTGATTTCTGCCGCCCACAAAAAGGACGGCCGGGAAACCTACAGCAACATCGTCCGGCAGGAGGTGAAAAAGGGCGAGTGGGCCACCCTCACCGGGCAGTTCACCGCCGGGGAATATGACAGCTTTGTCCTGTACGTGGAGACCCTGGGCGTCCCCACCCTGTCCTTCCGGATTAGGAACTTCTCCGCCCTGTCCAAAAAGACCGCTGTGGACATGGCGCTGCCCCGGTTAAAGGACCTGTACGCGGATTATTTTGACTTTGGCAACGCCGTCATGCGGGTGGAGGCCATCAACACCAAGCTGATGGATTTCTATGCCAGCCAGTTCAACATCATGACCCACGGGAACGAGCTGAAGCCTGACAACGTGCTGGATCTGGCTGCCTCGGCCCGGCTGGCCCGGGAGGACCAGACCGCTGTGGCGGTGAAGCTGGACGCTGCCCGGCCCCTGCTTCAGTATGCGCATCAGCACGGCATCAAGATCCATGGCCATGTCCTGGTCTGGCACAACCAGACCCCGGATGCCTTCTTCCGGGAAAATTACAGCCGAACCGGCCCCTATGTGAGCCGGGATGTGATGCTGGCCCGGCTGGACAACTACATCCGCCTGGTGTTTGAGGCCCTGGAAGCCGAGTTCCCCGGGCTGGTGGTGTCCTTTGACGTGGTGAATGAAGCCATTGACGACAACAGCGGCCAGCTGCGGGAAAGCACCTGGACCCGCATTGTGGGGCAGGATTTTGTCAACCAGGCCTTCTCCTTTGCCAGGAAGCACGCCCCAAGAGGCATGGCCTTGTATTACAACGACTATTCCACCCCCTACCAGCCCAAGCTGGATGGCATTCTCCGGCTGCTTGCCAGCCTTCAGGAAGAGGGCAGCATCGACGGCCACGGCTTTCAGTGCCATTACCACCTCCACACCCCCTCCATGGAGCAGCTGAAGACTGCCATGGACAAGGTGATTGCCCTGGGCCTGCGCCTTCGGATGAGTGAAATGGACATCCTTGTGGACGCCGCCAGCGATGAGAACTTTGAACGCCAGGCAAAGCGCTATGGCGAAATCCTGGCCCTGTTCCGGGACTATGCAGAGCATATTGACGCCGTGCACACCTGGGGGGTCACCGACAACTACAGCTGGAAGGCCAGCCAGTTCCCCCTGCTCTTTGACGGCCAGGGGCAGCCCAAGCCAGCCTTCTATGCGGTGGCGGAGCCGGTGATGAAGTAACGGGAGCCTGTTCAATTCAGACGCTGACTGAACGCGACGACGCAGAGGCGCAAAAACACCGCCTCATGGAAGCATTAAAGAGTGCGTTTGGTATTATACAAACACCCCAACAAAATCAGGGTTTTGGCTTCTCTTAGGATAAACGTTTTATCCAAAGGTTTCAAACCCCCTATTTTGCCAGTAAATACCTGGGTTTTCCAGGGGTTTCACCAGTACTGCAAGAGCGTCCGGATATCTTATTTTGACAAATCAATTTGATTAAAACCCTTGTCTGCCGGGCCTGCATCCTGTACACTAAAGCCGGAATCGACAAAGGGAGGACCCTGCATGAATACCCTGACAACTGGCGCGCGCGCCTGGCTGCCCTATTTGCCGATGGACATTCCCCCCGGCAACACCACCCTGGAGATTGCCCAGTCAGAACTGACTGCCGGGCTGTCCGCCCTGGGCAGCCGGGAGCAAATCCGGCTGGTGCCCGAAGGTGCCGGGGAGGGCTATGCCATCGCCCGGGAGGAGGATAGCCTGGTGATCAAGGGCGGGGAGGCCGGCATCCTGTACGGCGTGTACCAGGCCCTGTCCGCCATCGCACGGGGGCAGGATCCCGTGATGCCCGAAACCGCCCCCCACTACCCCCTCAGGATGCTGAACCACTGGGACAACATGGACGGCAGCATCGAACGGGGCTATGCCGGCCGGTCCTTTTTCTTCAAGGACAACAAGCTGTCCTTTGACGAAGCCATCATCCACCGCTATGCCCGTATGCTGGCCAGCGTGGGCATCAATGCCATCTGCCCCAACAATGTCAACGTCCGCCCCCCCATGGACCAACTGATCACCGCCGCCTACCTGCCCGACCTGGCCCGGCTGGCGAAGATCCTGCGCCTGTACGGGATCCGCCTGCTAATCACCGTTGAATTCAGCATGCCGGCCAGCCACGGCCTGGACACGGCAGACCCGCTGGACCCCGGCGTGCAGGCCTTCTGGGCCGAGCGCACCCGGGAGGTATATCAATATATCCCCGACCTGGCGGGCTTCCTGGTGAAGGCGGATTCCGAGCACCGCCCCGGCCCCTTCACCTACGGCAGAGACCACGCCCAGGGGGCCAACATGCTGGCCCGGGCCCTGGCGCCCTACGGGGGCAAGCTGTTCTGGCGCTGTTTTGTGTACAACTGCAAGCAGGACTGGCGGGACAACAAGACCGACCGGCCCAAGGCTGCCTTCTTGAACTATGCCCCCCTGGATGGCCAGTTTGATGACAACGTGGTGCTGCAGATCAAAAACGGCCCCCTGGATTTCCAGGTGCGGGAGCCCCTCTCCCCCCTCTTTTACTGGATGCCCAACACCCGCA
>DAITOE010000087.1:0-7527 GCA_036834245.1 Clostridia bacterium
ACTTCATCGGTCTTGCAACGTTCGTCCATGTCGGCAGCGCCTGCCAGAAGCGCATCAATGTCGATGCCGCAGACGGCGGCGGCCAGGAGACCCACAGGGCTCAGCTCGCTGAAGCGGCCGCCCACGGTAGCGGGCACATAAAACAGCTTGAAGCCTTCCTGCCTGGCCATCTTGATGAGGTTGCCTTTTTCGCTGTCGGTGGTGGCAATGATATGCTCATGCCAGGTGTCGCCCACTTCTTCTTTGAGCAGTTCGCTGATAATCAGGTACTGGCTCATGGTTTCTGCGGTGGCACCGGACTTGGTGATGATGTTGAAGCAGGTGGATTTCAGGTCAATCACATCCAGCAGCGCCTGCATGCGTTCGGGGTCGATGTTGTCCTCCACATACAGCCGGGGACCGCCCCGCTGCCCCTTGTCCAGTTCATTGTAGCGCAGGTGGTTCAGGGCCTGCTGGACCGCAATGGGGCCCAGGGCGCTGCCGCCGATGCCCAGAATCACAAAACTGTCAAAGCGTTCCCGGATGCGGGCGGCAGTGACCTTGATGTCTGCAACAATGGCCCCCTGGTTGTAGGGCAGCTCGGTCCAACCCAGCCAGCCGCTGCCGCGGTGCTGGTTCACTGCCTGCCAGGCGGCCTGCGCCTGGTCCTTTTTTGCTGTAATCTCATCCCGGTGGACGCCGTATTGGGCGCCCACCGTATCCGCCATCAGGTGGTTGATATCCAGGATCAATCTCTGTTTCATCGCAAACCCCTCCGTGTTAATATGCCTGTATTATATCACAACAGGGAACCGGCGGTGCAGGAAAACGGCGCCGCCCCGTAACTGACCGGGGAAACTTGTACATCCTGCATCAATTGTGTTATCATTGCACATCATCCATTAAGGAGCAAATTGACTTGAATACGCCTGTGCTCAGCGTCATCATCCCGGTTTACAATGCCCAGCACTGCCTCCCGGAGGCTCTGCAAAGCGTGCTGGACCAGGGGATTGAAGACATTGAAATCATTCTGATCAACGATGGGAGCCGGGACAACAGCCTGGCAGTCTGCCGGGACTATGCAGCAAAGGACCACCGCATCAAGGTGCTAGATCAGGAAAACGGGGGACCAGGGGCCGCACGGAACACGGGGCTCAAAGCTGCCAGCGGCGAATTCATCTCCTTTGTGGACAGCGACGACGCCCTCTTGCCTGGCTCCCTCAAGCGCCTGTTGAACGCCGCACAGGCTCATGAGGCAGACATCGTCATCGCCCACTTCAACATCCTCATCAACAACAAAACCCTGGACAGGGGCTATGTCATGGAGGATGGCAGCGTCAACCAGGAGGATTTCTTGCACAGGCTGGCCCACAGGCCGGGCAGCTATTACTACAGCGCCTTGTGGAACAAGCTGTACAGGCGCCAGATTCTGGCAGACCACAACCTGTCATTCGACCATTCCTACACCTGGGGGGAGGACTTTGACTTCAACATGCGCTTCTACCGCCATGTGAAAAAGGTGGGCTTCGTCAAGGAGCCGGTCTACACCTATGAGCGCACCCTGAAGGGGCAAACCTGGCGCACCATGTTTAAGCTGGGCGACAGCTTCAAGATCAAGGCCAGGCTGTACCGGCAATTGAAGGCGCTGTACCAGCACACCGGCTTGTGGAACCGCTACCGCCTCTATATCTACCGCTACATTTTCAACGTCACCGTCAGCACCTGAAATCAGCCGTCCCGCTTTACAATTTTCCCTGATGGGGTATAATGGTCGTGCGATGAACGGGACGGGTGCCGCAAGTTTTCTCAAAGCGAGCCGGGGATGGTGGAAGCCTGGCAGAAAAAGCGGCGCCGGATCACCCGGGAGCATGAGCTAATCCCTCACGGCAGCCGCCGTTATCCGGCATCAAGTGGGCGCTTGCGCCAAATTGGGTGGTACCGCGGATTTTCCGTCCCATGGGGGCGGTTTTTTTATTGGAGGAGAAGGATGTACAAGAAGGTTGTCAGCGATCTGAATTTTGCAGCCCGGGAAAAAGAAGTCGCCAGGTTTTGGAAAGAGCATGACATCGTCAAGAAGAGCCTGACCCAGAACCAGGGCAAGGAGCGCTTCACCTTTTACGAAGGGCCGCCCACAGCCAACGGCCGCCCCCACATCGGGCATGTGATCACCCGGGCCATGAAGGACCTGTTTCCCCGCTATCACACCATGAAAGGCAAGGATGTCTTCCGCATTGGCGGCTGGGACACCCATGGCCTGCCCGTGGAGCTTGAGGTGGAAAAGAAGCTGGGCATCGATGGCAAGGACCAGATTGAATCCTATGGTATCGAGCCCTTCATCCAGGAGTGCAAGAAGTCCGTTTGGAAGTATCTCAAGGACTGGGAAGAGATGAGCGAGCAGGTGGCCTACTGGGTGGACATGGAAAAAGCCTATGTCACCTACTATGACTCCTACATCGAGTCCGTCTGGTGGAGCCTGAAGCAGATGGCCGACAAAGGCCTGATTTACCATGGTCACAAGGTGGTGCCCTATTGCCCGCGTTGCGGCACGGCCCTGTCCAGCCACGAGGTGGCCCAGGGCTACAAGGAAGTATCCGAGTTTTCAGCCTTTGTGCGCTTTCCCGTGGTGGACCAGCCGGACACCTACCTGCTGGCCTGGACCACCACCCCCTGGACCCTGCCCTCCAACGTGGCCTTATGCGTCAATGAGAAGGAAGAATACTGCAGGTTCACCCTGAACGGCGACACCCTCATCATGGCCAAAGCCCTGATTCCCAGCCTGTTTTCCAAGGAAGAACAGGACAGCATGGTGATGCAGGACAGTTTCAAGGGCAAGGAATTGCTGGGCCTTGCCTACCAGCCGCTGTGGCCCCTGGTGAGCCCCAAAGAAAAAGCCTTCTATGTGGTGGCAGACCCCTATGTAAGCCTCAGTGACGGAACCGGCATTGTCCACATTGCCCCTGCCTTTGGTGAGGACGATGCCCGCATCGGCAGGGAAAACCATCTGCCCTTTGTGCAGCTGGTGGATGCAGCGGGCAAATTTGTGCCGGAAACCCCCTGGGCCGGCCAGTTCATCAAGGATGCAGACCCGTATATCCTGGAAGACCTCCAGGCCAGGGGATTGCTGCAAAAACGGGCATTATACGAGCACAACTACCCCCACTGCTGGCGATGTGACACCCCCCTGATGTACTATGCCAGGGCCACCTGGTTTATCCGGATGACGGAGGTGCGCGACCAGCTGGTGGCGAACAACCGGGCCATTAACTGGATTCCAGACAACATCAAAGAAGGCCGCATGGGCAATTTTGTCGAGAATGTCATCGACTGGGCCTTGGGACGGGAACGGTACTGGGGCACCCCCCTGCCGGTCTGGCTCTGCCCGGAGGGCCATATGCATGTCATTGGCTCCCGCCAGGAGCTGGAGGAGATGAGTGTCGGTCCCCTGGACGACCTGAAGGAGCTGCACAGGCCCTACATCGACCGGGTGGTGTTGCGCTGCCCCGAATGCGGCCAGGACATGCACCGCACCAAAGAGGTCATTGACGGCTGGTATGACTCCGGCTCCATGCCTTTTGCCCAGTTCCACTACCCCTTCGAAAACCAGCAGCTGTTCCAGGACAATTTCCCGGCGGATTTCATCTCAGAAGCGGTGGACCAGACCCGGGGCTGGTTCTACTCCCTGCTGGCCATCTCCACGGTGATTTTCGGCCAGTCCAGCTACAAGAACTGCCTGGTGCTGGGCCATGTCCAGGATGCCGAGGGCCGCAAGATGTCCAAGCACCTGGGCAATGTGCTCGATCCCTTTGATGTCATCGCCCAGTACGGCGCAGACGCCGTGCGCTGGCATTTCTATACTGCCGGGGCACCCTGGCTGCCCAGCCGCTTCTACAACGAGGCGGTGGCAGAGGTTCAGCGCAAGTACCTGAGCACCTTGTGGAACACCTATGCCTTCTATATCCTCTACGCCCAGATTGACGGATTTGTCCCCAAGGAGCATCCGCTCCAGGTGGATCAGCTGACCTTGATGGACCGCTGGATCTTAAGCCGCCTGCACTCCACCATCAAGGCGGTGGATGATCACCTGAGCCACTACCGGGTGCCGGAGGCGGCCAATGCCTTAAACGACCTGGTGGATGACCTGTCCAACTGGTATGTCCGGCGGGGCCGCTCCCGCTACTGGGGCAAAGGCATGGCGGGGGACAAGGAAACGGCCTTCATCACCCTGTACACGGTGCTGGAGAGCATCGCCCGCATGACGGCGCCCTTCACCCCCTTCATGGCGGAGGACATCTACCAGAACCTGGTGCGCTCCGTGGATCCGAATGCCCCGGAGTCCGTGCACCTGTGTAGTTTCCCGGTGGCGGATGAAAGCCTGATTGACCCGGAGATGGAGACCCAGATGGCCCAATTGCTCCAGGTGATCCAGTTGGGCCGCGCCTGCCGCAACCTGGCCGGCCTCAAGGTGCGCCAGCCCCTTTCCCGCCAGCTGGTGATGGGGGCGGACCTGGGCCCTGCCTACCGGGAACTGGCAGAGGATGAACTGAATGTGAAGGAGATTATCTTCACGCAGGATCCGGATGCCTTCACAGGCTACCTGCTCAAACCCCAGCTGCGCACTTTGGGCCCGCGCTTTGGCAAGCGCCTGGGCCAGGTTAGCAAGCTCCTGGCCGAGGCGGATGGTTCCGCCGCTGTCGCCGGCTTCCGCAGGGGAGAAGCCTTAGTGCTGGATTTAGATGGGGAGCAGGTGGCATTGAGCCAGGATGATGTGCTGGTTGAAACCACCCAGAAGGAAGGCCTCGTCGCCCAGGAAAGCTATGGGGTCACCGTGGGCCTTTTCACCAGCCTGACCCCGGAACTGATTGACGAAGGCTATGCCCGGGAGGTCATCAGCAAACTGCAGACCATGCGCAAGGATGCCGGTCTGGACGTGGTGGACCGCATCCAGGTGGCCTATGAAGCAGGGGAGGCGCTGAGCCAGGCCCTGTCCACTCATGCCCGGCTCATCTCTGACGTGGTGCTGGCCACCTCCTTTGAAGCGGGGAGCGCACCGGACGGCGCCTACTCCCAGACCTGGGACATCAACGGCCAGGAAGCCACCCTACATATCAAGAAGCAAAAATAATACCTGCTTGCCAGGCACACAAAAAAACCGCTGCGGACCTGACATCCCAGCGGTTCTTTCTTTCTGTACGCTTCAGCTTTGTGCTGCCAGCGCCTTCCTGGCCAGCAACCCGGCACCGATCAAGCCGCTGTCCGGCCAGAGGGCGGGGGATTTGATGTAATCCTCCATGTGGGGCAGCTGCTCCAGGTCCACATAGCCGTTGACAAACTTCAGCATCTGCTGCCGCACCATGGGCAGAAGGCTGCTCTGGTGCATGACGCCGCCGCCCAGCAGAATCACCTCAGGGGACACCGCCATCAGGGCGTTGGCGCAGAGCTGGCCCAGATAATAGGCCTCCATTTCCCAGCCGCGGTGGTCCGGCGGCAATTCCTTGGCAGGCACGCCCCAGCGGGTCTGCATGGAGGGGCCGGAGGCAAAGCCTTCCGCACAGTTGGGGTGATAAGGGCACACGCCGTGAAGCATCGGGTCGTCCTCATGGCGGGACAGCAGCATGTGGCCCCATTCCGGATGCATGAGCCCGTGAATGAGCTTGCCTTCCAGGTACAGCCCGCCGCCGATGCCGGTGCCCACGGTGAAATACAGGCAGTTTTTGAGGCCCTTGGCTGCACCCAGCTCGCATTCGGCCAGGGCTGCAGCATTGACGTCCGTGTCAATCTCACAGGGCACCTGCAATGCATCCTGAAAGGTTTTCAGGATGGGAAAGCGCTGCCAGGCCAGTTTTGGTGTATTGAGGATGACCCCGTAGGTGGGGGAGGAGGCGCGCAGGTTGATGGGGCCGAAGGTGGCGATGCCCAGGGCATCCACCCGGTGTTCCTGAAAAAAGGACACCATCGCCGGGATGGTTTCATCCGGCACCGTGGTGGGCATGGTGATTTGATGGAGAAGGTTCAGCTCCTCATCATACACGCCCAGCACCATCTTGGTGCCGCCGCCTTCGATTGCCCCCAGACGCATTTAGGACAGCTCCGAATCCAGGATGTCGATCTGGTCCTTCAGCATGGTCTGGAAACGGGTCTTGAACTTCTGGGCGTCCTCTTCCAGGCCCTGGATTTCCTTTTTCAGGGCTTCTTTCTTCGCTTCCAGGTCTTCCAACTCGGGATCAGGAACGCTGTCCTCTGCTTCCTGGATGATGGCGTCAGCGCGCTCGCGGGCTTTTTCAAGCACTTCATCACAAGCTTTCTGGGTTTTTTCCAGCAGCTGCTGGGCCGTCTTCAGGTCGCTTGGCATCACGGGCTCAGCGCTGGTTGCGGCGATGGGGGCCAGGGGCGCAGGGGCCGCAACGGCAGGCATATAGGGGGCCGGCGCCGCCTGTTGCTGCTTGAGCTGGTCCCGCAGCTGCGCGATGGTGTGGTTCATGTTCTCCATCTCATCGCAGATGGCATCCAGAAACTCGTCCACCTCCAGGGGGTCATAGCCACGTACGGCCCTTTTGAATTCCTTCTCTTCGATCATCGTGACGGTGATGGCCATAATGAATCTCCCTTCCGAAAGCTGATTTATTGCGCGTAACGCTGAGCGTTATGAGGTTCCTGATGATAGGCTGGCGCCGCCTCCTGCTGCTGCATGGGCGGGGCATAGGGGTTTTGCTGCTGCGGCTGCTGGGCATAGGCCTGGGGCGCAGGCTGCTGCTGGTATGGCTGGGGCTGGTATTGTGGCTGCTGGTAGGCAGGCTGCTGCTGATAGGCGGGTTGCTGCATCCCCTGCTGCATCTGGGGCTGAGGACGGGCCGGGGCATTGGCGCTGGCAGTGATGGGGTCGGTATACACCATCATCCCGCTGGGAGCCAGAATATAAAAGCCCACCTTCACGGACAGCCGGGTCATGGTGCCGCCCAGGGCGAAACAGGCGCCGTTGAGCATGTCCACATAGCGGCGCACCTCCGCCTTGTCCACCAGCTGGTCCATCACCACCAGGGTGCACTGGCCCTTTCGCAGGCAGGACATGGCCTGGCGGCAGCCGTTGATGTTGGTGACGTTCACCACATAGGCATCCATGGACTTGATCTCCTGCTCCGGCGCGCCGCCGGGGAAGGGGACAATGTTGTCAGGCTGCTGCTGGGGGCTTTGGACATGCTGTGCCGCCCGGCGGTTGCGGCCGCCGGCATCCATTTGCTGATTTAACTGCGTTTGCTGGGGGGAAGCATAGGCTTGCGTCTGCTGCTGCTGCTGAAAAACCGGGTCCACATAGGGCTGTGCCTGCCAGGCCTGCGCCTGCTGCGGCTGCTGCTGGTAAGGCTGCTGCTGTGCATACGGAGCTTGCTGCTGGGCATAGGGGGCTTGCTGGCCCATCGGCTGCTGCGGGTAGGCAAACTGCTGCTGGTATCCAGGTTGGGGCTGCTGCTGATAGGGGCCCTGAAAGGAAGGCTGCGGATGCTGGCCCTGGGCGAAGGTGTTGGGGTAGGTGCCCTGGACAGGTGCCTTGCCGGC
>DAITOE010000088.1:0-7248 GCA_036834245.1 Clostridia bacterium
TACCAACATTGTCAAGTCAAGTGCAACACCCTCTCGCAGGGGAAGCGCTCATTCGGGGAGCGAAATCCAAGGCGTTTTCGAGGACGATTATTGAGGGAATCAACAACAGCCTGGAATTCTTTGGTGGAGACACGTAAGAAATCACATTTTTTCGGGTAGTACTGCCTGAGTAAACCGTTGGTGTTCTCGTTAAGGCCTCGTTGCTCGGGGTGGTAAGGGTCTGCAAAGAAGATTTTTGTTTTCAGCTGCTTTTCTACATCCTCATATCCAAAGAACTCATGGCCGTGGTCTACAGTAAAGGAGCGTTTGAGTGAGGCGGGAAAACCAGAAAACGCCCTGTACATTGCCTCATTTAAGGTTTTCGCCTTTCTGTCAGGCATAAGAGCAGCCACCAGGAAGCCGGATCTGCGATCCACAAAGGTAGCGGCAACCCCTTTGCCAGCAGCCCCACGGACTGTATCTCCCTCCCAGTGACCATAGCAGGACTTATTCTCCGCCGATTTTGGACGTTCATGGATGGTTTTATAGCCATGGATGCGTCCTCGAGCTTCTTCCTCGTGGGGTGAAGGCCCACGGCCACCTCTTCGCAGACATTTCTTTGGAATTTTGAGCAACCCGCTATCAATGCCGCGGTAGATTGTGGCATAGCTAATCTGGTGCTTGCCTCCCTCAAGTTTCAGACGGCCATCGATTTGCTCCGGAGACCAGAAATCAAGCAGTTTTTCCGTTACTAACTCCTTAATCTCAAGCTCATCCAGCCTTCGCTTTCTGACACATCGTTGCCGCCGTTGCCGATACTTCGATTCGGCTTCATGGGCACAATAGCTGCCATCCTTGCGGAGATTACGCTTCAATTCCCGTGAAACGCTGGAGCCTGCCCGCCCCAGCATCCGGGCCATGGCCCGGATGCTGACACCTCGGTCGTGAAAAATAAGTATCTTTTCCCGTTCGCTTGGTGTAAAGTGATTGTAAGAGGTGCTCATGGTGATCCTCCTGTCATGGTTGGTTTTGTCACTCACCATTTTACAGGATTATCGCTACTTGAGCACCTCCTTCTTGTTGCGTGTTGCACTTGCAGTGTAAATCTAAGTACAAAATAAATAAATAATGGCTTGACAGAAGCGGGTAGACAGTTGTACACTCCCGGTAGACGGACGTCTACTCAAAGGAGGTGGAGCCATTGTCTGTTCAGTGTACGGAAGCCGAATGGAAGATCATGGAGGTGCTCTGGGACCGGGCGCCCCGCACCATGTCAGAGATTACCAGGGCGCTGGAGCCTTCCACCGGCTGGACCCGCCACACGGTAATCACCCTGCTCAAGCGCATGCAGGAGAAGGGCAGCGTCCAGGTGGACGAGTCCGGCCCGGTGAAAACCTACACCCCCAAAGTCTCCCGGGAGCAGGCCAGCACCAGCCAGACCAGAAAACTGCTGTCCTCCGTCTTCGGGGGCAAGCCATCCCTGCTCATCAACTCCCTGGTGGATTCCGGGGAGATCAGCCTTGCAGAAATGCAGGAGTTGCTGGATTTGATGCAAAAAAACGCCAAGGAATAAGGAGGTACAAGTATGCGTACCGCAATCCTCTACAATTTTTTGCTGGAAGCCAACATCATGGCCTCCATCGCCATCGTGCTGATGATGAGTTTGCGGCGGTTCTTCCGCAAACCCCTGGGCAACACCGCCCTCATGGTGGGCTGGCTGCTGGTGGCCATCCGGCTGCTGGTGCCCCTGTCCCTGCCCAACCCCTTTATCTACCTGATTCGCAGCCCCTACGCCCCGGACGCGGCCATCCGGCCCATTGCCGGCCAGGTGCAGGTGCGGCTGTCTGATTTTTTTGCCAGCTTCATCACTGCAGGGCCTCTGCAAGGGGACCCCATCCAGCAGACTGCCCTGAACCTGCACCAGGGCATGTCCAACGCCAGCCTGCCCATCACCCTGTCCAAGGTCTACCTGGCGGGGGTGATCCTGGTTACTGCGTGGTTTGTCTTCGTCAATACGCGCTTCCGGCGGCAGCTGAAGGCCAACCGCATCGAGGCCATCTCCGGCAAGCTCCAGGAGGACTACCAGGCCCTGTGCCGGCAGCTGAAGGTGAAGCCCCTGCCCGTCTTTTTGGTGGATCCCCTGCCCAGCGCCTGCCTGGTGGGCTCCTTCCGGCCCTTCATCGCCCTGCCCCTGACGGTGTCCCCCAAGGACGCCCTCCATGTGCTGCGTCATGAACTGGGCCACTACCAGAACCGGGACCATATCACAGGCCTGCTGCGCCTGTTGTGCTGCGCCCTGCACTGGTTCAACCCCCTGGTGTGGCTGGCCAGCCACATGAGCTATACCGACGCCGAGCTGCGCTGCGACGAGCGGGTCACCCGGGCCATGGAAGCCCCGGAAAAGGAGGCCTATGCCGGCGTGCTGGTGCTGTCCGCCGCCCGGCACAACGCCCCCGGCCTGGCCGTCCTGGCCACCGGCATGACCCAGACCCACAAGAAACTGAAGGCCCGGGTGACGGGCATCCTCCAGGGTAGGCGGCCCATCCGCTGGCTGGCGGTGGCCTTTGTGCTGCTGGCCTCCATGAGCCTGGTGGGGGCCTTCGCCACCCAGGAGTTTGTCATGAGCCCCCGGATCACCGGCCTGGCACCCCTGGAAAAAGGCCTGAACATCCAGACCGAAGAGGAGGCCATCGCCTATGCAAAAGCCCTCTTTGGCCGAGGTGAAATGGCGGTGGATCTGCAGGAAGGCCTCCATTGGGAAATCATCAAAAACCCCCGCTACACTGCGGACTGGAGCGTGGGCAATGTCCTGCCCCAGGAGGACCTGGTCCTGCAGTTTGCCGCCTTCAACAAGGATGGCCGCCTGATCACCATCGGCAATTACGAGAATCTCTGGGATGGCCAGGACACCGCCACCCCCCTGTCCTTAAGCGACAAGCAGCGGGAGCGGCTGGCGGAGGACCTGATCACCTACCTGCGCCTCATGAACCCCGAGGAAGGGGTGCGGGTGGACGGCTGGATCACAGAAAACTACCGCAAGGGGGATATCCACTTCATCAAATACATCTTCGGCGATGTCGATGCCCAGTGGCGCCGGGGCGAGATCCCGGCGGCGGAGGTGGTGGTGCAGTTGACCCCCAAGGTGCGCATCGTTTTCATGACCTTCAGCCCCGCAGACCTGGACGGCAACGGCTGAACCAGCCAGAATACGGAGAACATCCATGAAAAAACCGCTGCTTGCAGTATTATTCGCCCTCATCCTGTGCCTGGCCGCAGGCCCCGTGCCTGCGGAATCATCCCGGCAGAGCCTGCGCACCTTCGCCCGGGACAACCTCACCGAGGTCTTTGGCTACACCCATGAAGAAGCGGATGCCTTTGTCTTTGAGGACAACGAAAAAGGCCTGCTGCGCTTCTGGCACAGGGACCACCCGGAATGGGTCTACACCCTGGGCTATGACCCTGCCAGCCTCCAGGTGACGGATGGCACCAGCCCCTTCCACCTGGGCCTGTTCCATGGTTTTCCAGGGGAGGCCGCCATCCGGGACCTGCTGCGGGAAGCCCGGGAGCGGCAGTGGTTCACCGCCTGGGGCCCGGAGGCTGCAGCGGCCTTCCGGCAGGCCCTGTTGGCTGGCGGCAACATCCGGCCCACCCTGAGCCTGGAGGCCGGCCTGGCCTTCGGGGACATCAGCGCCGCCCAGGTGGTGGAAGCCTTTTTCAACGCCACCCTGGGGCTGCCCCACCAGCGCAGCCCGGAGGGCCTGGCCTGGCAGGAGGCGGTGATGGCGGAGGCCGGCCTTTCGCCTGAGGCGCCCTACCTGATGCCGGCCAACCGGCCCATCACCCGGGAAAGCCAGTTGAACCGGAGCGCCACCTTCACCCGCTTTGAAGGCCAGGTGCCGGAGATGCTGCAGGAGGCCTTCAGCCACCCCCGCCTCACGGGCTGGACCTGCCTGGGCGGCGCCCTGGTCCAGACCCAAACCAATGAGCCGGGCTTTGTGGATACGGGCATGGCGGCCTTTGAAAAAGACGGACAGCGGCTGCTGGTCATGCTGGCGGGCAACCCCAGGCAGGGCTGGCAGGTGCACCCGGTGGACGGGGCCTCCCTGCGCCTGGGGGTGGATCTCACCATCCGCCACAGCGAAACCAACCACAGCTTCCGCATCGCGTATGCGGTGTCCGGGGAGGAGGTGGAGGTCTTCACCGTCCGCCCGGCGAAGTCCTATAATGCCGATGCCCTGGTGTGCGGCCTGGAGCGCTACGAACGGTTCAACACCAGAACAGGGCATTATTTTGAAGCCCTGAACATCAACCCGGGCTGGGAGCTGCACGAGAGCGTCAGCCCCTATGAAAAATCCTGGTACACCGCGGATGCTCCCGTCTTTTCCTATATGGACGCCATCACCGACGTCAGCGCCTTCCCCACCCGGCTGGAAGACTGGCAAAACGCATCCCTGACCATGATTCCGGAGGGCTATGCCATGCTGGCCGGGGTGCACCTGCGGGAGAAGACCTCCTCCCGTTCTAAGGACCTGGGCCTGATGAACCCCGGTACCCTGGTGAAGGTGCTGGATACGGTGCCCGGGGACCCCTTCCCCTGGCTCCACGGGCAGATTGGCCTGAAAACCGGCTACATGAGCACCCTGTATGTCAGCAGCACCTCAGGGGGCGAAGGCTCCTCCGCCGCTGACATCCCGCCCCTGCCCGCAGCCCGGGCCAAAAAGGACATTCAGCTGAAGGCCGGCACCGGCCTTTTGGACGGCAAGGTGATGGATTTGAAGGCGGGCAGCCGGATGCATGTCATCAATGAAGAAGGCGGCTGGCTGTACGTGGTGGTGCCCCGGGAGCACCTCTCCTGGCTTATGGATGTGGAAGGGACCTACGGCTTTGTGAAGGCCGGGGACGTGGACATCCGGGGCACCAGCATCCAACTGGACTGGCTGGATTGATGCTGTCAGCTTGAAGATACACCCTATCAAAGGGGCGTTTCAGCGGGCACAGCCCGCTGCGTGAATTCCTTCCGCCCCGCGCGTCACCGTGCCTCTTAAACGACAAGGTGTCCGCAGACATGTTGTCGACACCCACACACCCTGGCAGCATCCGCCAGGGTGTCTTTGTTGACACACCCAAGGAATATAAGAAGGATTTCAAACCGCAGCACCCCGCCTGAAAACATCAAAAAACACAAGCATAACAGACAAATAATATACATTAAGCACAAAACCTACCCCAAGGTGTAGGTTATATTTTCGCTGGGAAGCCCTATACTGAAACCAGACACACAGTGAACACACGCTCCTGATGACGCATATCCCTGTGACCGCAGGCCCGACAGACAGCGCGCAAAACTTCTTCCTCCTGCTTCTACCTACCGGCGCACAGCCCACGGCAGACGGCTGTTGCAGCAGCCCTGTCCCGAATACAAGGAGAATCATATGAAAAAAACCGCTATCCTCCTGCTGTCCCTGGTTCTGGTCCTGTCCCTGCTGCCTTCCATGACCGCTACCGCCCAGGTAGATGAAAAGAATGAGTTGTTTGAGAGCAAGGGTTTCATCCAACTGTACCCGGCGATCGCTGATTGGGATCCAGCCAAAATGATAACGGTCAAAGCCGAAGAACCCGACGACCTGTTTATCTTCCGCGCCGTCGAAATTCGCAATCCCACAATCGATGGGGTTTCAACCGGCGTTGCAAGGATTATCTCGGGCGTGTACGGCAACTGCGATGCCTACATCGGCATGTACGTGCCCCTTGGTTACAACAATCATGACAACAAACTGGTGTACTTCAACTGGATTAAGAAGCATACGCTGAAAAAGCACTTCGACATGAGCCGTGTGAAGTGGGACTTTGACCCCGGCAATCCCCCTGTCTACGACACCACCACAAAATCGGTGAAATTGCTGAATCTGCCTGCCGGCCTGACGGCCACCTACGAGGGCCACACGGGCGTCATGCCCGGACAGAAGGAGGCCACGGCAACCTTCAGCTACAACAAGGACGTATACTACAAGGTCAAGTTTCCGCCCCTCAAATGGTGGATTTCAGCACCCCTGGCCACCCCCATCAGTTTCACCCCCCTGTCAGGCGGCACCAGGGTCTCCTGGAAAATGCCCGCCCATGCCACCGGGGTGGAGATCACCCGGGAGCTGACCGGGGCCGGGCATGCCGAGGTGGTCTACAAAGGGACGGACACCAGCTTCATTCCCTCAAGCGGCATGGTGTTTGGAAAAAGCTATGAATTCCGGATGCGGTCCTATGTTACATGGGAGTATATAGTTTTCAAACCAATTACTGAATACGGGGAATTTGGCCCTGCCCACCGCCTCACCCTGCTGCTCAAGCCCTATGGGCTCAAGGCGGAGCGGACCGATGACAGCATGGGCTTTGATGTGAGTTGGCGCTCTGTGAATGACGCCCACGGCTACATCCTGCTGCGCCAGGCCCAGATGCCGAATTATCTGAGCGATCCGGTGGACATCTACGACGGAAATAAGACCCGGGGCACGGACAAATCGGTGCCAAAGGAGGCTCGCTTCCTGTATTACATGGTGTACCCCTACATCATCCAGAACGGAGAAAAATGCATCGGTCCCAGCAGCGACAAGCTGTATGTGGACGGCAGCACCCCCATCAGGAAGCCCGGGGATGCCAACCGGGACGGAAAGGTGGACATCCAGGATGCGGTGACCCTGATTGACTACCTGGTGAACGGCGTCATCTGCCCCTCCATGCTCAACGCCGATGCGGATGAAAGCGGCGACAACCCCAACCTGGCGGACCTGATCTGGATTGTGCGGCACGTAGCAACAAAGCCCCAATAAGCTCCCGCCTTCTGGGATGCAACCCGGCTTCAGCTCCCCTCGCCCTGGCGGCAGCTGTCTGCGATGCGGTCCGCCAGGGCTTTGATGTCCCCGCGCTGGGGATCCGTCAGGGCAGACTGGATGGTGATGGGCGGCGCCAGGAAGCGGATGTCCTTCATCCGGCCCAGCAGCTCCTCCATCACCTGGTCGGCCACCGGGGACCAGGAGCCGTTGGCGATGATGGCCACATCCCGGTTTTTCAGGTTCAGGGCGGCCAGGTCCCTCAGCAGCGCCTCCATGGGGGCGTACAGCCCCATGTTGTAGGTGGGGGCGGCGAAGACCCAGTGGCTCAGGCGGAAGGCATCCGCCACGATGTCCGACACATGGGCCTTGGACACATCAAACAGCCGCACCGGGCGCAGCCCCCGCTCCACCAGGCTGGCAGCCAGCAGGTGGGCGGCCTGCTCCG
>DAITOE010000089.1:0-7222 GCA_036834245.1 Clostridia bacterium
GACAGCATCAGGGCCAGGGGCAGGTAGAGGCTTAAAAAGCCCGGGGCGGTGAGGTTCACGCCTTAGCCCTGGGTGTTGTAAAAATAGTAATAGCTGTTCACCAGCCCGGTGTCCAGGTCCAAAACAAACACCAGCTGGGGGCTGTCCTCGGCATCCCCCAGGGCATAGATCATCAGGTCATAGTCCGTGAGGCTGGGTTCGCCGTAGGCCGCCAGCAGCTCCTCCCCGCTGCTGCCGATGCCCAGGCCCCGGGAGGTAAGGTGGTCCCCCGCCAGCACCATGACGGTTTCCAGCATGTCCTCCCCCCGGGGGCCCTTGGGCAGGGTGCCAATGAGCAGCTCCTCCCCCAAAAACTCCTTGTCCTCCCCCTCAAACAGGCAGCTGTCCGCCCGGCTTTCTGTCAAACCCACCCCAGCTTTTTTCAGGGCGGCCAGCAATTCCTTGGCCGGGCTGGCCAGGGCATAGGCCTGGCCCTCAAACACAAAGACCAGGTCCATCTCCGTCATGGGCAGGGGGGCCGGGGCGGCGGCGGCGGGCAGCATCAAGCACATGATGAGCGCCGCTAAAGCCAGGGCAGTCAACTTACTGACCATTGATAACCTCCATCACCGTGGTATAGGACGGGCAGTTGAAATAGAGATAGGCCGCCATGTCAAAGGGCAGGCGCACGCAGCCGCCGGTGGCAAAGCTGCCGATTTCCTGCAGGCCCCAGGAGGCCACCTCGCTTTCCGAGGTGCCGTGGCAGGGGATGCCGTGGATGTAGCGGCCCCGCCGGTAGGTGATGCTGTGGGGGGCCGAGGTGTAGGTGAAGTGCACCCAGCGCTGCTTGTAGCCCAGCACAAAGCGGCCCGAGGGGGTGGGGGTGGTGCGCTTGCCCAGGGCGGCGGTTTCCACGCGCAGGGGGACCCCTGTGCGCTGGCCGTCCTCATCCAGGGCATACAGGCTGACGGTGAAATCCGCCTTGTTCACCAGGATTAAAAGGGGCGGCATGTCCTCGGTGTCGCTCAGGTACCGGGTTTCAAAGGTTTTCAGGGTCTGGCCGGGCACATAGCCCTCCAGGCCCAGCGCCCGCACCAGCAGGAAGCTGCGGGAAAAGCCCGTCACCTGCATGGGCGTCCCCTCCGGGATTTCCAGCAGCACCTGGCCCAGGCGGCTGTCCGGCAGGCTCAGCAGAGACAGCCCCGGGGTGGCCTTCACCATGTGGGGGGTCACCGGCGCGTCGGAGCCGATGATGGCCAGCTGGCTGCGGTGGACAAAGGCGCCGGCATCGGTCTTGAACCACTGGCCGCCGTACATCTCACTTAAGCGGATGTGCCCGCCCGGGGCCACCGCAAGGGCGCCGGCAGACAGGGGCTGGCTGCCGGTGTACACCGCGTAGGTGCGGTTCATGGCCTCCCCTTGTTCCGGCAGGGGCGAGAGGGCGCTGCCCAGGACAAAGCCCTGGACCTGGCCGTCGTCGATGTACCACCAGCTGCCCGCCTGGGCTGTGAAGCGGTACAGGTGCAGGGGTATCAGCTGGCCCTCCTCCTGGCCTTCCGGCCGGGAAAACAGGGCCTGGGGCGCCTCCACATAGCCCAGGCGGGGGGCTTTGAAGGCCTTCAGCACCAGGGCCTGGACCGCGGCGGCCTCCACAAACAGGCCGCTGTCCTTCAGCTGCAGAAAATCCCCGGCCTGGGCGGCCACCTGATACAGCCGGCCCGGTTCCATTTGGTCGCTGGCCCCCAGGGACAGGCCGGGCTCCGGGTACAGGGGAAGCTCTTTTTCCCCGTAGACCAGCATCACATCGTCCTTCATCTGGCCGATCCGGGCCAGGCCCTCCCTGGGCAGGTAGCCTTCCATGTCCCCGGACTTCACCCGGTGATAGCCCCGGTTCCGGGCCAGCACGGTGACCAGCTCCCCCTGGCGCAGGTTTTTTTTCACCGCGCCCCCCTGTAAGGGATGGGCCAGCAGGGCCTGCTCCCGGAGGCTGTACAGCAGGGCCGGTTCCTCAGGGATGTCGGGGCCCAGTTCCGAGAGGTTGTTGCCGTAGATATAGCCGGTGAGGCCCCCTGTCTCCACCTTCAGCATGCCCTTGCCCCGGGCCACCACGGTGACCAGGGCTTCCGGGGGCAGGCGCTTCAAAATCTGCGCGCCGTGGAGGGAGTACTCCCGCAACATCCGCACATCCGGGGCAAACAGCTGCTGCCCGGCCCGTTCATCCGGCCGGTCCTCCGGCAGGGGCTGAAGCATGTAGGTGCGGGCAAAGCCGGTGATGCCCTCATAGGTGACGATGCCGTAGCCCATGTGGCCTTCCATGTTCACCTGGGTGAGGGTTAGGGGGGTGTTGGGGGGGATGCTGCCGATGCCCACGTTGTAGCCGGAGGAGCGGTCGTAGATGGTGGCGCTGTATTCAAAATAGCCCACCCGGGTCTCCCCTTCCGCGGCCAGGGCGGGGGGAGCGGGCAGGAGCAGCTGCAGGGCAAGCAACAGGGCGGCTGCCAGGGGCAGCATCCGGACGCTAAACGGGCGTATCAGTCTGGGCATCATCACCTTCACCGCGCAGATACCGCGCGGGCCTTTCCGGTGCAGTATACAGGAAGTCACAGGGCAGGGCCAGTCAGTTGCCCTTCATCCAGGCCAGCAGCGCCTCTGCCACCTCCTGTGGGTGGGTTTCCATGGGACAGTGGCCCGCCCCCTTGACCACCAGGGCTGTCATGTCCGGCCGCAGGGCCTGTAAGGCTGTCAGGGCCGACAGGGGCACCCAGCGGTCCTTCTCCCCCCAGATGGCCAAAACTGGCAGGGGCAGGTCCGGGAAGCCCGCCAGGTCCTCCTCCCGGGCGGTCCTCACCATCCGGCCCAGGGACTGGGCGGTGCCCGGCACACGCAGGGGGGCCAGGTAGCCCGCCACCTGCTGCTCATCCGGCTTCTGGCCGTAGGCGCTTTCCAAGAAGGACCCGATGCGCTGTTCATTGAGCACCAGGTGCTCCAGGGCCAGGAGGGTCCACTGCAGGAAGGGGGGCACCGACAGCAGGCCGCTTCTGGAGCCGCCGGTCAAGGGGGCGTCCATCAGCACCAGGCCGAGGGACCTGTCCGGCTGCTGCAGGGCCATGGCGTAAGCGGTGCCGCCCCCCATGCTGTGGCCGGCCAGGTACCAGGGCTGGGCCGCCAGGGCCGGTGCCAGGGAATCATCCACCTGGGAAAGCAGCTGCCACAGATCCTGCGCCCGGTTGCGCTGGCTGTGGTCGTAATCCAGGTCCCGGGCGCTGTAGCCAAAGCCGGGCAGGTCCACCATGACCACAACGACGCCTGCCTGAACCAGCAGGGGCGTGAGGGCCTCAAAGGAGAAGGTGGAGCCTGCCAGGCCGTGAATCAGCAGCAGCTTGCCCAGGGGGGGCGGGCCCTCAGGAACCGCCAGGCGGTAGTGGATCCGGGTGCCCGCGGCCTCAACAAAGGCGCTGTTCACAAAAGGCAGGCTTTCCGGGGCATGGGCCGGGGCGGACAGGGGCACCAGGTAGGGCAGCACCAAGGCCGCCAGTAGCAATACAACGAGGAATACAAGGAAAACTTTGCCTTTGCCTCCTTTTCTTTTCAAAACAGCACCTCCTGTTCACCTATCCAAAACCATTATACAGCCCAAGCCGTCAGGTAAAACCTGTGGCTGTTCCTGCACTCAATGCAAATCTGTGTACAAAACTATCGGCAATAATTTCGCACCTGATTCATCAAAATGACAAAGGGAAATCTTATCAGGTTGGTAAAGTTGCTTAGTTGTGATAGAGTAATAAAAGAAATCATATTGTGCATAACAGAATCTATGGCGAGGTATGAATTGATGAAGAAATATATGTTGGTAGATTTGTTTACTGGCTCCTACAACGAAGAGAACACCGGCCACGAAATACTCAATGATGTAAAAAATTCAATTACAAGAAAGTACTATGGTTATCTGCCGCCACATGATGATCCGAACATCCAAAACCTTGGTGCCTCTAAAAATGACGAATACATAGATGATATCCTCATTGTTTTTGTGAGAAGGATATCCGACGAAACCCCATGCAGGATTGTGACCGGGTTTTATCCAAACGCTCGGGTATACAGCAAAAAACAAAGCGGGGAAAAACTTGGTCGGAGATTTACCGATAAAGATGGTTCTGTTAAAGTTGCGTCATACACGCTGGAAAGCGAGCGATATTATCCTGTAACATCCGAGTTTGCACTTCTCATTGAAACACGAAAGTACAATTCCCACATGTTCAGAAAACAAAGGGTTTACTGCGGGAAATACCCAGAGCTTGATGATTTGGTCATCGACTATATTGGACGATTGATTGACGGGGAAGCACTGGAAGACGACATCATCGCACAGCAGGAATTACAGGAAATTAAAGGGGCGAACAACGATACAATTCAGGAAGCACCAAACAGAATGGTCAAGTTAGAAAACCAGCCGTCAGGAAAAAAAGTCTTAAGAAACCCCGAATTAGCAAAATCAGCAATCATCCGTGCACAAAATCAGTGTGAGGTTGATGCCAGTCATGTCACATTTATAAACAAACGCGGAAAACCCTACATGGAAGGGCACCACCTCATTCCCTGCACGGAAAAGAATGCAACTTCAATCTGGCATCAATTTAACAGAAACATCGACTGTATAGAGAACATCGTATCCCTCTGCCCAACTTGTCACCGAGCCATTCACCTGGGAAATCACACAGAGAAAAGAAAAATACTGAATGGATTACTAATCAGACGGCTGCCTGGACTTAAACAGATTAACATCAATGTCAATGAGAAATATGTCATGCGTTTATATGGATTAGACTAAGGTTTTTCTGTATTTGAATCGCAACTTGCTTCAAAAGCGTACCCCACCAATCTAGTTTTGAACTGATTTGGGTTAGGTTTATCATGCTCTGCACCTCAAACCTCAGCTTCCATGGTAAGATGGTGCCAGCATACAAAAGGAGCACATCACGTGGACAGCATCTATCTGGCGCGGCCCACCAGGGCGCAGGCAGCCTGGGCGGACATGGAACTGGGCCTGTTCATCCACTGGTTTCCCATGGGCTGGTACCAGGACATCGACGAGGGCCGGCTTCTTCAGCCGGAATACCAACAGGAGCTGCTGGCCCGCTGTACCTGCGACACCCTGGACACAGACCAGTGGGTGCAGTCCGCACAGGACTTGGGGGCGCAATACTTGGTGTTTGTGGCCAAGCACGCCCTGGGCTTCTGCGCCTGGCAGACGGAGCACGGGCAGTTCGGCATGAAGCAGGTTCCCTATCAAAAGGGCCAGGGGGACGTGGTGCGTGACCTGGCCGCCTCCTGCCGGAAGGCCGGCATCAAACTGGGCATCTACCTGGCGGCGGACACCATGGTGATGGATGTGGGCCAGCAGGGCATCGCCCGGGACCCGGCTTTCCAGGAGGAATACAACCGCATCTACCGGGCCTGGCTGACGGAGCTGCTGTCCCGCTACGGCGAGGTGGTGGAGGTGTGGTTTGACGGCTCCTTGCAGATTGAGGTGGGGGACATTTTAAAGCAATACGCCCCCCACGCCATGGTGTTTCAAAGCAGATACGCCACCATCCGCTGGGTGGGCCAGGAGGAGGGCTATGCATCCGACCCCGCCTGGAACAGCGTGGAGCGCTATGACGCCCTGTCCGGCATCGCCACCCAGCGCCACGGCACCCCGGAGGGCCAGGTCTGGCTGCCCCTGGAGTGCGACGCCCGGATCCGGCGGGACTGGGGCTACCACCACAATCTGGCAGACAACCCCATCAAAAGCGTGGACCAGTTGATGGACATGTACTACGGCTCCGTGGGCCGGGGGGCGGTGCTGCTGCTCAACCAGGCGCCCCATCCCAAGGGGCACATCATTCCCGAGGACATGGCCCGGATGAAGGAGTTTGGTGACGAAATCCGCGCCCGCTTCCGCAACCGGCTGGGCACTGTCAAGGGCGAGGGCATGGCGCTGGAGCTGCATCTGCCAGAGCCCGGCCCGGTGGACCACGTCATCCTCATGGAAGACATCCGCTTTGGCGAGCGGGTGCGGGCCTACCGGGTGGAGGCCATGGTGGCGGGAGACTGGGTGCAGGTCTCCTCCGGCATCGCTGTGGGCCATAAAAAAATCGATGCCTTTCCTGAAATCACCACAGACCGCCTGCGCTTCACCGCCCTGCAAACCGCGGGCACCCCCATCCTGCGGGCCTTCACCGCACTGTATGCGGGTAGAATCCCTGTGCGGAAGCTGGCCGCCGCCCCCCACCAGGAAGTAGTGATGGAGTTTGGCAGCCAGATCTACGACCACCGCACCGGCCATGCCGATTTCAGCCTGGCCCTCTCCCCCTTCATCCGGGAGGCCGGGCAGTACCGGCTGGCCTTCCGCTTAACCCCGGACAGCCGGGACCCCCTGGTCCTGTCAGAAGCCCGTCTGATGATCGGGGGCATCCCCCAGCCGGACTACCTGACAAAGGAAGACGCGGACAACAGCTTCCTGCTGTACATCCCCGGCACCGGCCCGGAGGTGGTCTTCACCGCCGGCAGCACCCGCGGCAGCGTCCCCTCTCTGAAAGGAGACGTGGTCATCGAACGGGTCATCCCATAAATACACCGACAAGGAGCTTATTTTGGACATCACCCTGGACACCATCAAAAACCACCCGGCCGTACGGGCCTACATCCAGAAATCCGACCAGTCCCTCCTGGCCATGGGCTTTACCGAGCACAGCTTCGCCCATGTCACCCGGGTGGCGGTCACCGCGCAGCGCATCCTCACGGAAACCGGCCACAGCCAGCGGGATGGGGAGCTGGCCGCCATCGCCGGCTACCTCCACGACATCGGCAACATGATCAACCGCAAGGGCCACGAAACCTCCGGCGCCCTGATGGCCTTCCAGCTGCTCACCGCCATGGGCATGAAGGAGGAGGAGATCGCCACCATTGTTACTGCCATCGGCAACCATGACGAGTCCACCGCCTTCCCGGTGAACGACGTGGCCGCCGCCCTCATCATCGCCGACAAAAGCGACGTGCGGCGCAGCCGGGTGCGGGACAAGGACACCATCGCCTTTGACATCCACGACCGGGTCAACTACGCCGTCACCTCCTCCGTCATCACGGTGGACAAGGCCCAGGGGGAGATCCTCTTGTCCCTGGTCATCGACATCGAGGCCAGCCCCCTGTCAGAGTATTTTGAGATCTTCCTCTCCCGGATGATCCTCTGCCGCAAGGCGGCGGA
>DAITOE010000090.1:0-7093 GCA_036834245.1 Clostridia bacterium
TTTATGGCGCTGGGGTGGCGGTGGCCGGCGGCGGGGTGGCGCTTGCCGGTTGCTCTGCCACCTGGTGGGGGGGCGGGTCGGTGGGCAGCAGCGGCGGCGTGGGGCTGGCGCTGGCCCGCACCAGGTCGTATAGGGCCTGGAGGGTCTTTTTGTCCGCATTGCCGTTGGCGCTTAAGCTGTTGGCCTTCTGGAAGGCCTTCACGGCATCCCGGGTGCCGTCCAGGTAGGTGCCGGTGACGGTGCCCTTGTAGTAGCCCATTTCCTTGAGCTTGTTCTGCAGCCAGAACACGTCTTCCCCCTGGTCCTTCGCCTTCAGGGCCCTGGCTGGCTCCAGGGGCGGGTTGGCGCCGTCGTAGAAGGGCTCCTGGGTGGGCACCGGGGTGGGGTTGTGGACGAAGGTGTTGCGGTTGAAGTCCCCGGGCTTGCTGGCCGCCTTGAGCTCTGCATCCTTGGGGGCGTCGTCATAAATGCGCACCAGGGTGCCGGCGCCGATGTTGTCGTACATCCATTTGGCATCTGCCAGGGTGAGGCGGATGCAGCCATGGGAGGCCACGCTGCCCAGCTTCCTGACGCTGTTCATGTTGGGGCGCTTCAGGTCGTAATTGGCGTAGATGATGGAGTGGAAGGCAATCTCCCGGTCGATTCGCAGCCACCAGGCGGCGGTGCCGCCGCCCCAGTTGGGGAAATGGGCCCAGCGGGACCGGCGGCCGGTCAAGATGTAGTCGCCCGGCTTGCTGGGGTAGCCCGGGGTGCCGGTGGAGCACCAGAACACCTTTTCCAGCTTGGTGTGCTCCTTGTTCTCATCCAGGCCAAAGATCTTGATGAGCTGGTTCACCACGTCCACTTCCACATAATAGGGAATCAGGTCGGGCTCCACCGTGGGTTTCGGGATGCCGTCCGCCCGGACCACGTCCAGGGAAAACAGCACATCCCAGGTTTGCTGGCCCACGACGCCGTCGTCCTTCAGGCCGTTGTACTGCTGGAACTTCTTGACGGCTGCGTGGGTGTGCTCGTAATAGCCGCCGGTGATCTTGCGGTCAAAAAAGCCCAGGGCGGTGAGGCGTTCCTGGATGAGGGACACCTCCTTGGATTTGGAGCCGTAGGAAACAATGCCCTTAAACTGCGCCTCCGGGGGCGGGGTGGGCACCGGCGCCGGGGTGGTGTTGGGGTCCGGGGTGGGCAAGATGATGTCATCCGAATACAGCTTGATGAGGGTGGCCACATCCGCCTGGCCGGTTTTATTGATGCCGTTGTCGGCCTGGAAATTGCCCACGGCAGCCGTGGTGCCATCCAGGTAGTTGCCGGAGATCTTGCCCCAGTAGTAGCCGATCTCGCTCAGCCGGGTCTGCAGGCGGCTGACGTCCTTGCCGCTGTCCCCCTTTTTCAGGGGGCGGTGGGCGTCGCCGTAGATGATTTCCTGCAGCGCCAGGTCCGCCTCGCCATTGACGGTGAGGCCATAGGCCTCCTGCACCGCCCGGACGGCCTTGCGGGTCACCTCCAGGTAGTTGCCGGTGACGGGGCCGTTGTAATAGCGCAGGTCCTTCAGCCGGGTCTGCAGCTGTTTGACATCCTCCCCCTTGTCGCCGTACTTCAGGGCACGGCCTTCGGAGGTGACCACCACCACATCCTGCTCCCCCGGGCCGTCCTCTGCCAGAAGCGCCATGGGCATCAGTATCAGGAGCGCCAGCAACAGCGCAATCAGACGTTTCATCCGCGAACCTCGTTCCTTCATTGGTATGTGGAATTGTAATAGATATGAAACAGGATTGCAAGACTTTGGATGTAATATTTCATTAGTTGTAACAAGAAAACGCACCCGGTGAAAGATGCGTTCTCATGCTGTATGCAGGCTTTCCGGCTGCGGATCAAGGGGCGGAAAATTTATCCGATCCCTTCCTCCCGGGCCAGTTTGTTCCCCAGCATGACCCCCATGGCGGAGGCCATCATCAGGCCCCGGGTCCAGCCGCTGGAGTCCCCCAGGGAGTAAAAGCCCTTGATGTTGGTGTTGAGTTCCTCATCCATCTTGACCCGGTTGGAATAGAACTTCAGTTCCGGGGAGTACAGCAGGGTCTCCGGGGAGGCGAAGCCCGGCACCACCAGGTCCAGGGCCTGGATGAAGGCGATGATGTTGGTCATGGCGCGGTAGGGCATGGCGGCAGTGATGTCCCCGGCCACGGCGTCCTTCAGGGTGGGTTTCACGTTGCTGCGCTGCAGCTCCCGCTCCCAGGTGCGCTTGCCGTCCAAGATGTCGCCGAAGCGCTGCACCAGGATGCGGCCGTTGGCCAGCATGTTGGTGAGCTCCCCCACCTTCTGGGCGTAGGCGATGGGCTGGTTGAAGGGAACGGTGAAGTTGTGGGAGGACAGGAGGGACAGGTTGGTGTTTTCGGATTTCAAATCCTTGTAGCTGTGGCCGTTCACCACCGCCAGGTCGTCATCATAGTTTTCCTGGCTGACAAAGCCGCCGGGGTTCTGGCAGAAGGTGCGCACCTTGTCCCGGAAGGGGGCAGGGTAGCCCACGAACTTGCCCTCGTACAGGGCTTCGTTCACCTCCTCCATCACCTCGTTGCGCACCTCCACCCGCACGCCGATGTCCACGGTGCCGGGCTGGTGGGCGATGCCGTGCTCGATGCAGATCTGCTCCAGCCAGTCCGCCCCCCGGCGGCCGGTGGCCACCACGGTGACATCGGCCCGGATCTCCCGCCGGCCGCTGCCGTCCGGCTGCTCCACGATGACCCCCAGGCACTGGTGATCGTTTAAAATCAGGTCGGCGCAGTTGACGCCGAACTGAATCTCCACGCCCTTGTCCAGCAGGTATTTCTGGATGGCGCCGTAGATCTCCTGGGCCTTCTCGGTGCCCATGTGGCGGATGGGGCAGTCCACCAGGCGCAGCCCGGCGGTGATGGCCCGGCGCCTGATCTGCTTGATGCGCTCGTCCACCACCAGGCCTTCCACCCGGGTGTCGGCGCCGAACGCCAGGTAGATGTCGTCGGTGTAGTCAATCAGCTGCTGGGCTTTGTCCACGCCGATGAGGTCGGGCAATTGGCCCCCTACCTCGTGGGACAGGGACAGCTTGCCGTCAGAAAAGGCGCCGGCGCCGGCAAAGCCCGTGGTGATGTGGCAGTAGGGCCGGCAGTTGACACAGCGGCCCGTTCTGTCCTTAGGGCAGTGGCGGCGGCCGATGGGCTGGCCTTTTTCGATGATGGCTATCTTCTTGTTGCTGCCCTTGCGGAGCAGCTGCAGCGCGGTAAAAATCCCGGCAGGGCCCGCGCCGATAATCAAAACATCAACCTTCATGGAGACTCCCTCATTCCTGTATGATCAGCCCGATTTTACTGGGGATGGCTGCCGGTGTCAATGAAGGCCTCCAGCCCATTCCGGGGTCCGTAAGGCGGCGGTTTGGGACAAAATCTTGCGTTTATACGGTTGACGCGGCGGCGGACATGCGGTTATAATGTGCCTACGGTCGCCATCCGTCGTTTATAACGGCGTCAGCCAGGCGAGATGTGCGAAGGGGGGGAAAACAGTGTCTGAGATCCGTGTGAAGGAAAACGAAACGCTTGAAAGCGCCTTGAAACGCTTCAAGCGCCAGTGCGCCCGAAGCGGCGTGTTAGCGGAAGTCCGCAAGCGCGAGCATTATGAGAAGCCCAGCGTCAAGCGCAAGAAGAAGGCGGAAGCCGCACGCAAACGGAAGTATTGATCCGGTTTGTCAAAAGAAGTTCGTCCAGGTGACGGACTTTTTTTATTGCCCATGTTGCCAAATCCGTCCCCGCGCCGTCTAATGGATGTATCGATACACTGCGAGGAGCCCCAATGACCGACAAAGACGCCCTGGATGCCCTGTTTGTGAAGGCGGTGAAGGCCCATTCCCTGGCCTTGTTCAGGGCCGCCTTCAGCATCCTGCGGCAGGATGCGGATGCAGAGGATGCCGTGTCCACAGCCGTGGAACGCTGCTACCGCAGCATCCGCAACATCCGGGACTGGGACAGGGTGTCCGGCTACCTGATGCGGGCGGTGGTCAACGCCAGCTACGACCTGCTGCGCATAAGGAAGCGGGAAATGCCGGTGGAGGCGCCCGACCTGGATTATCTTTCGGAAAATCACGATGAAGGAGGCCCGGTCTGGATGTACCTCGGCCACCTGTCCCCCAAGGAGCGCCTCATCATGCAGCTGCGCTTCGGGGAAAACATGGAAGTGAAGGAGATTGCCCGGCTGCTGCGCCTGCCTCGCGGCAGCGTGTCGGTCAATATCGGGCGGACGCTGAAGAAACTGAGACAGGACCTGACACAGGAGGAGGGCAGCCGTGCCTGAAAGCAAAATCAGGGGGCTCATCAGGGACCGGCAGCCCCAGCCGCCTGCAGGCTTTGAAACCCGCCTGGATGCGCTGCTTGATAACCTGACACAGGCGCCCGCAACAGCTGAAAAGCCCAGGCCCAGGTTGGCCCTGGCCCTGGCCATCGCCCTGGTCCTGCTGGGCATCTCAGCCGCCATCGCCGCCAGCCTAGGGGTCTTTGATCGCTTTGCCCAGCAGGCACACGACAGGCAGCGGCTGCAGCAGCTGGGCCACACCGCCACACACTACCAGAACACCATCACAATCCCCGGGGATGCGGCGTCCGGCTTCCCGGCCACCGTCTTCACCCTGGACCAGGCCCATTACGACGGGGAATCCCTGTACATCAGCTACCAGCTGAGCGCCAAAGATGCGCCCCTGAGCGGCTACCGCATCCTGAACGGGCAACCCGGCCAGGACATGCTGAAAGCGGCGGAGCAGCTGCCCGTTGATCAACTTGCAGACATCCTGGGCCAGAAGGCCTGGGCAGCCATCCGGCAGCAACTGGAGGAGCAGGGCTGGCTGCACTTCCACACCTACACCCAATTCCTGGGGGACAGCGCCGCGCTTTATGCAGACACCGCCCTCTACCCCAGCCAGGGGAGCGCCAAACGGGAGGACGACCGGAGTGAAATCGGCTTCTGGGAGTTTGCACGCCCCCTGCCTGACAAGGCCGTCAACCAGGAGCAGCTGGACATCAACCTGACGCTGTACCGGGAGACCAGGGCCTATTACCTCACAAAAGAGGCGGCCTACCGGCTGCCGGAAGGGGAGCGGCTGGCCCTGCCCCTGGCCCTGCGCATCCTGAAGGACCATGCAGCAACACATTATGCCGCACAAGGCCGGTTTGATAGCTACCAGGTGGCAGCCCAGGCCAAGGTGAGCGCCGTGGACATCAAGGTGGACCTGTTTGTTTCCGCCCACAGCGGCCGGATCACAGATGTGCTGGACACCGGGGCATCAACGGATGAAACCGGCAGGGAGCGCATCACCGGCTTTGCCCTGTATGCAGACGGCGTCGCCTGCCGGATGGTGGAAGGCTCCTTCCAGCTGGAGGGGGAAGGCATGCGCATCCAGCTGGGCTTCCTGGCACCGGAAGCCATCCAGACCCTGGTGCTGGTGCCTGAATACAACCACGGACATGAACGTGCTGAAGAAGCCCTGACCCTGATTCCATAAACCAACAACACCAATGGAGGTTCACATGAAAAGACTCCTGTCAGCTTTGCTGTGCGCTGCCCTGCTGTTGACCATCCATCCCATTGGGGCAACAGCCCATGATGACATCCCTGCCATCCTGCTGATGGATGAGGTGCTGGACCAGCGCCTCCATATCCAGGCTATTGCCTCCTATAACCAAACCCTGTACATCAAGTCCCTGCGGGGTGTTCACCGCTGGCGGCCGGGAGAAAGCGAGGCCCGGCTAATCCTGCCCATGAAGCATCCCCAGCTGGCACAGCCGGAGGATGTGCGGATTCACCAGCTGGTGGCGGAGGGCGGCCTGCTCTTTGGCCTGAACACCATCCAGGGGCTGCTATACCCCCTGACGGACCAGGGGGACAGGCTGATAATCGGTGAAGCCGTCAGCCTGGACTGGTCGGACTTCCGAGAAGATGATTCTAACGCCAATGCCCCCAGGAGCCTGGTTGTCAAGGAGGGTTTCCTCTGGGGCATCCACCACACAGGCGGCCAGCATACCCGGCTGGTCCAGTTTAATCTGAGTGACGGCAGCATGACCAGCTTCAGGGAAACCCCTGCCCTGCTGGCCATCGCACCTGATCAGGACAGCAGCTTCCTGGCCCTGGACGCTGCCGGGGGCTTGCACCGCTATGAGCCGGTCAGCGGCAGCCTGCACACACTGGGCAGCCTTCCGGACAGCGCCTGGGACGGCAGCACCGCTTCGGTAAACTATCATGCAGCCAGCGGCAGCCTGTACTGGCTTGGTCAAAATGCGCTGTACAGGGGAGCGCCTGGCGGGGAACAGCAGAAGCTTGCAGACCTGATTGGCATCGCCCGGGGCTTTGATTCCCCCAGCTACGGCAGCACCTCCAGCCTGGTGATGGTGACAGAAGGCCTGCTGGCCGCTCTGACCACCTCCGGCGTCTGCCTGGTGCCCTCTGTTGCCGCCCCCGCTGACAAAGCCCAGGTGCGCATCCTGGCCCATCAGGATTTTACGTCAAACAGCGCTGTGCAGAAGGCCGCAGCCCGCCTGCCCGGCATCAGCCTGACCTTCCAGCCCGCCCACAACCCTATGGGCTATGGCATCCCCCAGGAGGAGCTGATGCAGCGCCTGCTGAGCCGGGATGACAGCGCGGACATCTATGTGCTGGACAGCTTTGGCAACAACCTGGAGGTTCTGATCAAAAAAGGCTTCGGGGTGGACCTGGGCGACCAGGAAACGGTCAGGGAGGCTGTTGCCGGCATGTATCCGGCCCTCCGGGATTGGGTGGGCAGGGGGGAGGCCGTCTACGGGCTGCCGGTGGACCTGGAGGCCTTTTGCCTGGCCCACAGCCCTGCCAGCTTTCGCCGGCTTAACCTCAACATCCCCGGGAATTTTGACGCCCTGTGCGACCTGTATCAGGCCTGGGCTTCCGGGCTGTACAAAACCCACCCGGAAACCCTGCTGAACCTGGGCAACAAAGCAAAAATGAAACAGCTGGGCTTTGACCTGTATGTGGACCACGTGCTGTCCGGGGGCGGGGCACTGCGCTTTGACACGGAGCTTTTCCGGCAGATGATGACCAGGGTGGAGCAGATGGACAC
>DAITOE010000091.1:0-7035 GCA_036834245.1 Clostridia bacterium
ATGGCGGAATTGGCAGACGCGCTAGATTCAGGTTCTAGTGAACAGTACGTTCATGGAGGTTCAAGTCCTCTTGACCGCACCAGGCCGTCGCGAACACAATGTTCGCGGCGGTTTTTTGTTGGCAGCAAAATGTTGTCAGATCAACTGCACTTCCCCTGCCAGGACCGGGATGGTGCCCGCGCCGGTCTTCACCAGCAGCGTGCCGGCATCGTCCACGTCCGCGGCGATGCCTTCATAAATCTGGTTGTTTTGAACAAACCGCACCGGCTTACCCAAGGTGATGCAGCGCCTGCGGTATGCCCCGATGTGGTCCGGGATGCGGGGCAGGCCCTGCAAGATTCCGTTGATGATGCCGGCTGCCAGCTGCTCCCGGTGGATGGGTGCGCTGTCCGTGTGCAGGGTGCCGGCGATGTCCGCCAGCTCCTTCGGGAACTGCGCAGGGCCGGTGTTGATGCCGATGCCGATGACGGATGTTTTCAGCTGGTTGTCCACCAGCACCCCTTCTGTCAGGATGCCGCAGACTTTTTTTCCATTCAATAATAAGTCGTTGACCCATTTGATGTGCAGCTCCTGGCCGGTCTGTTTCATGACAGCTTCAGCCACAGCCACCGCTGCCAGGGTGGTGAGCGTACCCGGGTGCAGGCCCAGGCTGTCCACCACCAGGCTCATGTATATGCCCCCGTCGGGGGAATAAAAACTGCGCCCCCTGCGGCCCCGGCCGGCCGTCTGCCGGGCTGCAAGCACCGCCCCGGGCCCCGCCAGGCCTTCCCGGGCCCAGGCCTTGGCCAGGGTGTTGGTGGAATCCAGCACCTCAAAAACCTGAAGGGGGATGGGAGCATCCAGGAAGCGCAAAACCTCGTCTGTTTTCATCGCAAACAAAAAAGCCTGCCGGAGGCAGGCGCATCAGTCATTGCAGTTGGCCCAAAACCTTGTCCAGCCGCTGGGACAGGAAGGCTGCGGCCAGGCACTTGAGGATGTCCCCCGGAATGAAGGGATAGATGGCAAAAGGCAGCACCTGAACCAGGCTGCGGCCTGTCAGGAACATCAGCCACAGGGTGCCCGGGACATAGCAGGCCAACAGGGCCAGGCCGCACAACAGCGCCCGCCGGACAAAGCCACGTGCCCGCTCCCGCAGGAGGGCAATGGTGGCCACCGAGAGGAAATAGCCCAGTAGGTAGCCGCCCGTGTTGCCAAAGAGCGCCTGAGGACCCCCCCGGAAATTGGCGAACACCGGCAGGCCAATAGCCCCCATCAGCAGGTAGAGCCCCACTGTGATCAGCGCCCAGCGCTTGGGCAGCAGGAAACCCGTCAGGAAAACCGCCAACAGGCCCAGGTTGATGGGCACCAGGGGCATGGGGATGACGATTTGGGAGAATACCGTGGTCAGCGCAATCATCAGCGCAGACAACAGCATGGCGCGCACCTGGCTGCGCCGCAGAGACCTGGAGGTTCCAAAAGCTTCTTGACTCATGAGCCCATTATAGGGCTTCACCCGATAAAATCAAGCCATTGGTTGATGCCTGAAGCCCGGTTATAAGCCCACCAGCACATCAATGAGCACCAGCAGGTCGTCGATGTTGATGTCCGGCGATCCCTGTTCCCCAGCCAAATTGGCGTTGTCCTCCGCGGCGAGGGGCGTCTTGTGGATTAAAAAGTTCAGGACGCTGATCAGGTCTTTGGTGTTGATGTCTTCATCGTCATTGGCATCCCCAGGCAACAGGGGCCTGGTGATGGAGACCTGGCAGCTGGCCGCCTGGCCGCTGCTATCTTGGGCCCAGACACGCACCGTCACCAGGCCAGGCGCCCGGGCGGTGAAGCGGCCGGACGGATCGATCGCGGCCAGCTCCGGGTCATCAACGGACCAATGAAGGGGGATGCCGCTTGCTTCTTCCGGCGCAAGCACCGCCTGGACACTGTCACCGCATCGCACAGAGGTGGGCAAGATGATGCTGAGGGTTGCGGTTGGGGGCGGGAGGACTGAAAACGCCTTCTTCAATGGCATCTCTGCACCCAGGCTGTCCGTAAACCTGATGACAATTTTAGCGCTGCCGCTGGTTTCGGGCATGAAATCGGCGCTGCCATCAGCGAGATGATCCATATCAACCCTGGTTTCCCTGCCATCTTCCGTGGTGACCACAAGGCAGGCGGTGACGGTATATGGCGGCAGTCCGCCTGTGAGCACCCAGGTGGCTGTGATGCTCTCCCCCAGATGGATGGTCTCATAGGTTAAGGTGATGTCACCGGTCAATGCATCCGTATGCCTGGTCGCTTCGCACAGCGTGCAGTGGGCAGTGTGAGCGCCGCCCGTGCCTGGGGTCCAGCTGAACTGGTGGGCCTGGGCTTCCAGGAAATCACATGCGCTGCAGCTGCGCTGATGCTGCCCGTCTGCCGTGTCCTGCCAGCCGGACAAGCTGTGTTTCCCGGTAGGCGGAACCGCTTGTCCCCTGTAGGCATGCTGACAGGCTGAGCAGGCATACACCGTGAAGCCCGGGTCCGTACAGGTGGGGGCCTGCACTCTGGCAGCATAGACGCATTTGCCCTCCTGGACCTCATCACAGCCTGTGCAGCGGCGCAGGTGAGCGCCGGGCTTGTCTTCCAAAGGATGCCAGGAGCCCCAGGGATGCGGCAGTTGTTCAGCATTTTCTACTTCATAGGTGTATGAACAAACCGGACAGGTGAAGGTGGTGACGCCTGGCTCTGAACAATTAGGGGCCGTGGGGACACCCGGGCCGAACTGGCAGGCTTCGGAGGCCGTTGTACTGCAGTACAAACAGTCCCTGGCATGGAAAACCGGCGGTCCCATCTGGGTGGTCCAATCCCCCCAAACATGCCCCAGCGCCCCGCCCTCCGTCACTGCACCAACATGATTGCAGTCCCGGCAGGTATAGGTGATGTAGCCATCCTGAAGGCACGACGGTGGTGTGCTGATGCCGTCATCATAGGCGCAGGGCTTTGTGTCAGTTGTCTGGCAGTCGACGCAGCTCCGGGTGTGGTAGCCGGGTCTGCCATTGACAGGCCGCCAGGCGCCCCAGGCATGCTCCAGGACCTCGCCATCAGGGACAGTATGCACAAATTTGCACAGTGTACAGGTCCGGGTGATGAAACCTTCCCGGGTGCAGGTGGGCGGCGTTTTGACCTCTGTATCAAACACACAGGCTTCTTCCTGGGACGCAGTGCAATTCTTGCAACCGTGGCTGTGAAAACCGGAGGTGCCGGCGGCAGGTACCCAGGCAGCCCAGGCATGGTCTAGCTGTTCGCCATTCATTTCAACGCGGACATGCCCGCAGGCTGTGCAGGTGTATGTGATGAACCCCGCCTGGGAGCATGTGGGCGGCGTTGCCACGCCAGCATCAACGCAGGGCGCAGCCTGAACCTCATCACAGCCTGTGCAGCTGCGCTGGTGGGTGCCGGGCTTGTCCTCCAAAGAATGCCAGGAGCCCCAGCTATGCGGCAGTTGTTCTGCATTTTCTTCCGTGTAGGCATATAAACAAACCTGACAGGTGAAGGTGGTGACGCCTGGCTCCAAACAGCTGGGGGCTGTGGGGACACCCGAACCGAAGCGGCAGGCTTCGGAGGCCGTTGCAATGCAGCGCAAGCAGTTTCGGGTGTGGAAAATGGGCGGCCCCATCTGGGTGGTCCACGCTCCCCAGGCATGCCCCAGCGCCGCGCCCTCTGTCACTGCATCAACACGTTCGCAGTCCCGGCAGGTATAGGTGACGTAGCCATCCTGAAGGCACGTCGCTGCTGTCTTGATGCCGCCATCAAAGGCGCAGGGTTTTGAATCGGCTGTCTGGCAGCTGGTGCAGATCCGGGTGTGGTAGCCAGCTTTGCCGATAACAGGCTGCCAGGCGCCCCAGGCATGCTCCAGGCCCTCGCCATCAGGGACAGTATGCACGAATTTGCACAGTGTACAGGTCCGGGTGATATAACCTTCTCGGATGCAGGTGGGCGGCGTTGTAACCCCCGTATCAAACACACAGGCTTCTTCCTCTGACGCAGTGCAATCCATGCAACCGCGGCTGTGAAAACCGGGGGTACCGGCGGCAGGTGCCCAGGCAGCCCAGGCATGCGACAGCTGTTCGCCATCCATTTCAACGCGGGCATGCCCGCAGGCTGTGCAGGTGTATGTGATGAACCCCGCCTGGGAGCATGTGGGCGGCGTTGCCACGCCATCACCATCAACGCAGGGCGCATCCTGAACCTCATCACAGCCAGTGCAGCTGCGCTGGTGGATGCCGGGATCGGCTTCCAGTGGATGCCAGGAGCCCCAAAGATGTGGCAGCTTGTCGGTTTCTTCGACGATCAGGGGGTGTGCGCAGGCTTGACAGGTAAAGCGTGTGTAACCCGCTTGTGCGCAGGTAGGCCCAATGACCTGTTTGTCGCCAAACAGGCAGATTTCCTCCGTGACATCCCTGCATCTGGTGCAAATGCCGACATGGCGGGGGGTGGCAGGGTATGAACTCTCCACGGCCTGCCATCCGGCATGCTGGTGCTCGAGGCGTTCTGTCATATCGCTGAGATAATGAAAGGAGCATTCGGCGCAGGAATAGCTCGTGAAGCCGGCCGCTTCACAGGTTGGATCGGTGACGATGCCACCCTCAAAACTGCATGCATTGGTCTGACTGTCGCTGCAGTTGGTGCAAATCCTGGTATGGTTTGCCCGCTCCTGGGTGTTGCCCTTGTCCGGAAGCCAGCCACCATACAGATGAAGGCCTGTTGGTTCCGTAAGTTCCATTTGTTTCGTCCTGCCGCAGACCGTGCAGATACAGGTAGTATAGCCCTTGTCGATACAGGTAGGCGGCACCACCTCCTGCGCTTCAAGGGCGCACAGCGCCAACCGGGACACGCCGCAGGCGGCGCAGTGCAGATGGTGGGCAAACTGGCCGTCCAGGCCGCTTTCCGATTTCTGAGCCTCCCAGTCATGTGGCAATGCGGCTTCCGTTCTGCCACAGGCACAAGCCAGGCTGTGGGTTTCACCGTCTGGATCTGCCGTACAGGCCATCGCATGGTTGACTGGAAGCGAAACCTTGCACACCAGATCAAAGGGCGCTCCCCCATCCGGCGTCACGGTGACCGTCGCCACGATATCAATGGCGTCCGACTGCACGTCCTGGCTGATCAGATAGCTGTAAAGATAAAGCCCTTGCTGTGTGCCTTTTGGGATTTTGTTGTTTTCTTGCAACTCATCACAGGTGTTGTCGAATACCAGGCCCTCCCCAGTGACAGATCTGTAAGTAATACAGATGTCCACGTCCTCAAAGGGGTTGTAATACTCCAATTCCGGCTGAACCCATTTCCCGTGAGTCAAATCATCAGGCACCTTCAAGATTGCCGTCACCCCTTCTGCCGCTGCGATCATTCCAGTGCGGGCAGGAAGCAGACTGATGAGCATCAGGGCGCACAGGAGCAGGGCAAGGGTTCTTTTCATGGGGACCTCCTCTGACTTGTGTATTTTAGTTTACCAATGATGCGATATATAAATTTGTTCAAATCAAACCAGCCAAAGTGAGTATAAATAAACACCAACCGGTCAATTACCAGAGGTCTGTTTCCCTCGCAGTGCAATAGAACAAGCCAATCAAGGACTGCGTTATTGGCGCAGCAAAAACCAGGTCTTTCACCATTTAAATTGCCTTTCGATGGATGATTCCAGGGCGCCGGGGTGTTCAGTTGCTATGTATATCCTTTGCGTAAGACCAACATTATTCTAATTGATTGAGTGAAGATGTCAAGACAAAATTCGAGATTATATGCATTTTGCTGATTGAGATTTTCGTTGACTTTTTTCTCCAATGTTCGTTCATGCTGCTTTGCACTTCTACCTGGTCTTTTATATCCCAATTTGCGTTGTAGGCAGTTGTACTCTATCTGACAGACTCACGCTTGAGATTGGCGATGGTACTCGCAAAACCGCGCTTCTTGCCTGCTCTCTCTTCCATTCTACAGATAAACGAGGCACCTTCGTACCTCGTTTCATCCCCTATTTGTGTCGCCTAGGGCGACATGGATTTTAGTATTACATGAAATTCTTTTCGTAAATCATCCGTACGCCCTTCAAGGTGAGCAGGCTGTCCACATGCATGATGGCGTCACTCTGGGAGGCCACGGCATTGGCGAAGCCCCCGGTGGCCACCACGGTGACCTCCTCCTCCCCCATCTCCTCCTTCATGCGGCCCACCAGGTAGTTCACCTGGCCCACATAGCCATACAGGAGGCCGGACTGGAGGTTGCTGATGGTGCTGCGGCCGATGACCTTTTCCGGCAGGTTCAGTTCGAAATGGGGCAGCTTGCTGGTGCCGGTAACCACCGCCTCCCGGGCCAGGCGCACGCCGGCTAAGATACAGCCCCCCAGGAAATTGCCCCGGCCTGAGAGGGCGCCAAAGCTGGTGGCGGTGCCAAAGTCGATGAAGATGCTGGGGGAGCCGTAGAGGCCATAGGCCGCCACGGCGTTGCAGATGCGGTCGCTGCCCAGCTCCTTGGGGTTCTCGTAGAGGTTGTTGATGCCGGTTTTCAGCCCCGGCTCCACAAAATGGGGGGTGACGCCGAAGTAGTCGTCGCACATGTGCTCGATGGTGAAGTTGATGGAGGGCACCACGGAAGAAATCATGATGCCTTCAATCACTTCCACAGGCAGCTTGACCTGGTCAAACATGCTGATCATCTTGATGCCGTACTCATCGGAGGTGTAGCTGGTGTTGGTGGAAATCCGCCAGGACTTCACCAGCTCCCGGCCTTCAAAGACCGCTGTTTTAATGTTGGTGTTGCCAATGTCCATGACCAGGATCATCTGTGCGTCTCCTATCAGCTTGTTTTTTTCTGTGCGTGCAGCAGGGCCCCTGCGATGCTGGACCCCAGCAGGGTGCAGATGCCGGCTTCAGCCAGGCCCTGGACCCCCACCAGCAGCACGGCAAACAGCAGGGGGTTGGCCGTGCCGATGCCGGCAGCGATGTTCTGGACGGCCTCGGTATGGAAGAAGAAGAGCAGGAACATGCTCATGAAGAAGAGGGTGTTGAGCAGGGCGCCGGACAGGCTGGA
>DAITOE010000092.1:0-7030 GCA_036834245.1 Clostridia bacterium
TACGCCATGGAGCAGACCGGCGGCCAGCCGGACGCGGTGGTGCTGGAGGAAGGGCAAAGGGAACTGATTTTTGCCGACTGCGCGCCGGAAAGCCCCGCTGGCCGCCGCAGCCTGTGCTATGATGCGGCGGCCCTGGCCTCCAGGAAGGAAAACAAGCCCGCCCACTCCGCCCTGGGGCTGGCGGAGGAGATGGGCATCCAGGTGCTTGATGAGGCCCAGTACCGGGCCCTGCAGCGCCTCTTCCCCTTTGATTTGAAAACCTCAAGCTGGGTGGTAGCCCCGGACCACATCCGCAGGCTGGGGGGCGGCCTCTTCTGCGACCGCCGCTACGACACCGTCTTTGTATACCACAACGGCGCGGAAAGCTATTACGCCGGAAGGGGCTTCCGGGGGATGCTAATCATCTGACAAACCATTCAACCAGCAAGACTAAAACCTGCCGAAACCGGCAGGTTTTGTTGATATGCAAGTTACTATTTTGACAGACATTGGGGTCCGGGGGGAAGGAGCCTGCCGCCGCCAGTGGCGGATGCAGGCAGGCGGATGAGTCAAGCGAAACGAGCGGGACGAGCAAACTCCTGTTTGCGAAGGCCCGCGACGATTGAGCTTGCGGGTCGATGGCCCCGGGCAGGGGTCCGGGGGTGAAACCCCCGGCGTTTCCTCTTTTCCTCGTCCCCTCGTCTCCTCGTCCTTACCGGAAGAAGAACAGCCAGCCCACCAGCACCATGATGCCGATGACCAGGATGGCGGCGGGGATGAAGACCAGGAAGGCGGAAATGAGCATGGCCTTTTTGTCGCCTTTTTCCAGCTGGATTTCCGCCACCTGTTCGGGGTTTTCGGCATCCTTCCGGGCCCGCCGCTCCCGCAGCAGGTCCAGGGCTTGCTGCAGCCGCTTCCGGAACATCATGAGACGCTGCCCTCAGTTGCTTCTGCTGCGGCCTGGCTCTCCAGGAACTCGGTCTCACAGGTGCTGGCCAGGCGGTGATGGCAGGCCACGGAGTGCCCGGGCACCACTTCGATCAATTCCGGCACCACGTGCATGCAGATGTCCGTGGCGTATTTGCAGCGGGTGTGGAACTTGCAGCCGGGGGGCGGGTTCACGGGGGAGGGGATGTCCCCTTCCAGGATGACCAGCTCCCGGGCTTCGTTTTCATCTGCGGTGGGGATGGCAGACAGCAGGGCTTCGGTGTAGGGGTGCATGGGGCAGGCGAAGATGTCTTCCGTGTTGGCCAGTTCCACAATCACCCCCAGGTACATGACGGCGATGCGGTCGGAGATGTATTTCACCACGGCCAGGTCATGGGTGATGAACAGGTAGGTCAGGTGGTCCCTGTCCTTCAAGGTCTGCAGCAGGTTGATGATCTGGGACTGGATGGACACGTCCAGGGCGGACACCGCCTCGTCGCACACGATGAACTTGGGGGAGAGGGAAAGGGCCCGGGCGATGCCGATGCGCTGCCGTTGGCCGCCGGAAAACTGGTGGGGGTAGCGGTGCAGGAAGTAGGGGGCCAGGCCGCAGTCGTCCATGACGGACAGCACCCGCTCCTTCATCCGGTCGTCGTTGCGCTTGAACTGCTTGTGGGCCAGCATGCCTTCGCCGATGATCTGGCCCACCGTCATCCGGGAGTCCAGGGAGGAATAGGGATCCTGGAAGATCAGCTGCATGTCCACCCGCAAATCCCGCATCTCGTTGTAGGTGAGGCGGGCCAGGTCCACCGCGTCGTCCCGGTCCTTGTCATATTCCTGGAAGAGGGGATTGTCCAGGTGGGGTGCCCGCATCTGGTCAATCCGCAGGCGGATGGCCCGCATCTCCTCATCCTTCGCGATCATGTTCTTGTCAATCTCAGCCCGGGTGTCTTCCAGGGCCTTGATTTTGCTTTCCATGCCGGCGGAGGGCTTGTTCTTGTTGCGGAAGCGCAGGTCCTCCAGATCCACCTTGTTGGCCTTGCGGCGCATGTACAGCTTCTTGTGGGCCCGGGCGGCTTCCAGGAGCTCTTTGTAAATCTCGATCACCGGGTCCAGGTTGTCCAGGGTGATGAGGCCGCCCACCAGGCTGGTGACGTCAAAGGTGGCGTCAAAGGCGGCTTTCCTGGCCTCCGCCAGCTCCGTCAAGGCGCGGAAGCGCTCCTGGGTTTCCGGGGCGTCCTCCTTGAGCCAGCCGCGGTTGGAGACGTTCTTTTCCTTTTGCTCGTATTCTTCCTGCAGCTTCAGCATCCTGGCCTTGGCAGACTTCAGGTTGTTGATGGTTTTGAAGGCGTAATTGGGCGCCACCTGCAGCAGGGTGCGGCCGTTGTACATGATCTTGCCGTCGGTGGCATTGTACAGCTTCAGCAGGGTGCGCCCCATGGTGGACTTGCCGCAGCCGGATTCGCCCACCAGGCCCAGGGTTTCCCCCTCGTAGATGTTGACGGTGATGCCGTCGTTGGCCTTGACATACATCCCCTTCTTTTTCAGGGGGAAATACTGCTTCAGGTTGGTGATTTTAAACAGAATGGGTTTCTCAGCCATGGCGCTTCTCCTTCTCGGGATAGAAACAACGGATTTGCTGGTTCTTGCTCACTTCCAGCAGCTGCGGCTCCTGGTCCTTGCACTTCTGGGTGGCGTATTTGCACCGGGGTGCAAACTTGCAGCCCTTGGGCAGGTCCAGGGGGTGGGGGACCGCGCCGGGGATGACCTCCAGCCGGGTTTTGGCGGGGGTGTCCATCCGGGGAATGGACAGCATCAGCCCTTCGGTGTAGGGGTGGGAGTATTTGGTCTTCTTGTCAAACATGACCCGGACAGGGGCCTTTTCCACCACCTGGCCGCAGTACATCACAGCCACGTCGTCCGCCATCTGGTTGATGACCCCCAGGTCGTGGGTGATGAACATGATGGAGGTTTTGCGCTCCTGCTTCAGTTCGTTCATCAGCCGCAGGATCTGGGCCTGGATGGTGACGTCCAGGGCGGTGGTGGGCTCGTCGGCAATCAGCAATTTGGGCTTGCAGGCCAGGGCCATGGCGATCATCACCCGCTGGCGCATGCCGCCGGAGAGCTGGTAGGGATATTGCTTGGCCACGATCTCCGGGTTGGGGATCTTCACGTCCCGGAGGATGTCCACCACTTTTTTCCGGGCCTCAGCCTTTTTCATGCCCTGGTGGATGATGAAGGTTTCCGCCACCTGGCGCTCCACGGTGAACAGGGGGTTTAGGCTGGTCATGGGCTCCTGGAAGATCATGGAGATGTCGTTGCCGCGGATCTTGTACATTTCCTGCAGGCTCAGGTGGGTGATGTCCCGGCCTTCCAGCAGGATCTGGCCGCCGGCGATGAAGCCGTTGCCGTCCAGGAGCTTCAGGACGCTCAGGGCGGACACGCTCTTGCCGGAGCCAGACTCGCCCACGATGCCCAGGGTTTTGCCTTCTTCAACGGTATAGCTCGCGTCATTCACCGCTTTGATGATGCCGCGCTTGGTGCGAAAATGGGTTTCCAGGTTTTTGATTTCAAGCAGAGCCATAGATGATTCCTCCTCAGCGCTCATTGCTCTTGGGGTCAATGGCGTCACGGAGGCCGTCCCCAATCAGGTTGATGGCGATGGTGCAGATGCTGAAAATCAGCGAGGGGAAGACCCAGCGCCACCAGTACTGCTGGATGACGATGGAATCGTTGGCGCCGGTCAACATGTTGCCCCAGGTGGGTGTGGGGGGCACGATGCCGAAGCCCAGGTAGGACAGGGAGCTTTCAGTGAGCATGCTGGTGGCAAACTGCAGGGTGGTGTGCACCAGGATGACGGAGATGACGTTGGGAATGATGTGCTTGAAGATGATGCCCCGCTCCTTTACCCCCAGGGCTTTGGCGGCGGTGACGTATTCCATCTCGCGCTGGGCCAGGATCTGGGCCCTGATGATGAAGGCCAGGCTGGTCCAGCTGAGGAGGCCCAGCACCACCATGATGATGTACATCCGGTCCTCCACATTGGGCACCAGGGGCCCTAAGATGGCGGACATGATCAGCATCAGGGGCAGGAAGGGCACGGAGCCCACCAACTCTGCCAGGCGGCAGACCAGGATGTCCACCACGCCGCCAAAGTAGCCGGCAATGCCGCCCAGGATGACGCCGATGATTAAGGAGATGATGACGGCCACGGCGCCAACCGTCATGGTGACCCGGCCGCCGTTGACCAGGCGGGTGGCCACGTCCCGGCCAAACTGGTCAGTGCCCAGCAGGTAGCCTTTCAGGCCCCAGCCCTGGATTTTGCCGGACTGCAGGACCGCATAGTTCTGATAGAAGCCGGTGTAAATGTCTACCACCGGATCGTTTGCATCAAACTTGGGCGCATTGCTCTGGCCGAAGTGGTTGCTGCCCCAGCTTAGGACTTCGCCCTTGTCCGTCAGGGCGGAGTAATGGCTGCGGCCGCCGAAGATTTTGATGATCTTGCCGTCGTGCTCGGGGATGTTCCGCTCGCCGCGGCTGACATTGCCCCAGATGATGACGGAGCCGTCCTCCTTCAGGGCAGCGCTGGTGAAGCCGGTGGCGGCGATGTCCACCACCCCGCTCTTGACCTCCTCTGGCACCACGGAGAAGGCGTTTTGCTGGAAGCCTGCGTAGGCCACCTCGCCGTCATTGGTGAGGACGAAATAGGTGTTGATGTTGGCGGCCACCTTCTTGATGTTTTCCTGGTAGGCCTTCTTCACCTTGATGTCGTTTAAGTTGCTGTTGCCCCAGACAAAGAGCTTCCCGTCCGCAGTCACGGCGGCAGAGAACTGGTTGCCCGCCTCCAGCTGGACGAAGTTGAGGTTCTCGCCGGCAGCGATGGCGCTTTCCACCTCGCGGGGCAGGGTGGCCTGGCCCAGGCGGGTGTTGCCCCAGGTGTGGATCTTGCCGGTGCTGTCCAGAGCGGAGATGTGGTCATAGCCGGCGGCCAGCATGGTGATGTCGGCGTCCTTCACCTCCTGGGGGATGTCCCCCATGGTGATGACGTTGGTCACCCGCAGGTGGCCCCAGGTGTGCACCTTGCCCTGCTTGTCCACGCCCACGCCATAGGTGGTGCCGGGGGCGATGGTGCGCAGGTTGCCTTCCAGTTCACGGGGCACGTTCATCAGGTAATAGCCGGGGGCCACGTGGATCTGGGTGTTGTCCTGGTAGCTTAAGTCAATGGGCAGCAGCATGGGGCCCACGGTGACAATGATGAGGACCACCACAAAAAAGATAACGGCTGCCCGTGACAGGCGCTTGGACCAGAAGTTGCGGCCAATCATCCGCAGGGGGCTTTGCAGGGCTTCCTCTTCCATGAAGGACAGTTCCCGGTGTCCGCCGAAGAACAGGCGCTTGAACCAGCGAAGGAGGAAAAACTCTTTCTTTTTTTCTTGGTTGCTCATGGGTCTCCTCCTTACTTTGTGATCCGCACGCGGGGGTCAACCAGGCCGTAGCTCAGGTCAATCAGCAGGCGGCCCACCAGGGAAATGGCCACATAAAACAGTTGGATGGCCAGTGCCAGTTCATAGTCCTTGTTGTGCAGGGCCTGGATGTTCATCCGGCCCATGCCGTTTAAGGAGAAGGTGGATTCCGTGATGATGGAGCCGCCGAAGATGCCCAGGAACCAGCCGATGATGATGGTGATGACGGGCAGCAGGGCGTTGCGCCAGGCGTGGGAATAAATAACCACTTTTTCACGGACGCCCTTGGCCCGGGCGGTGCGGACAAAGTCCATGGACAGGGCGTCGGTCATGGCGGCCCGGACATAGCGGGTCATGGCGCCCAGGGAGCCGAAGGTCAGCACGATCACCGGCAGGGTGATGTGGTAGATGGAATCCTTGAAGGCTGCCCAACCGGTGTAGTTGCTGCCGGCGGTCTTCATGCCCATCACCGGGAACCATCGCAGCACCACCGCAAACACAAAGATAAAGACCAGGGCGATGATGTGGATGGGGATGGAATACCCCAGCACCGAGACTACCTGGACGGTTCGGTCCGTCAGGCTGTCCTTCTTCACCGCAATGGTGATGCCCATGGGGATGGTGATGCCCAGGGCCAGGATGGTGACGAAGAAGTTCATGAACACCGTGAACTTCATGGGCTCCGGAATCACGTCGATGACCGGCTTCTTATACTGGTTGGAATAACCGAAATTGCCCTGGATGATGCCGTTGTGGTTGCCAAACCGGTCCGGCGTAAAGCCCATCCACCGCGCATACCGCATCACAATGGGATCGTCCAGCCCCATTTCCAGGCGGGTCTGCCGGTACAGGGCCTCATACTCAGTGGGACGCATGGTTTGCCGCAGCGGCTCGACTTCTGCCCTGGCCGGGTCAGCAGGGATAAGGTTGTACAGCGCATACATCAAAAAGCTCAAAATCAGGAACATGATGACGATGTACAATGTCCGTTTCAGGATGTATCTGAACATCAGGGCACCGACCTTTCCGGATATCAGCCCATGGCAGTCGCCTGTCCGGCTGATGAATGTTTTTACAATGTTTTTCTATACTTGGGGAAGGGGACGGACCCGGAGGTCCGTCCCCGTGGAATGGGTTAGATCAGATGGGTCTGATTACTCAACAACGTTGGCGTAAACAATGGCCTTGCTGAAGCCCCAGATGGGGTTCTCGGTGTAGTTCTGCAGCTTGTCTGCAAAGATGCTGTAGTACACGTTGGAGTACAGGGGCAGCTCGGGCAGCAGCTCGTTCCACAGGTCGATGAAGTCCACCCAGATCTTCCGGAAGCCTTCGGTGTCGCCGGGCTCAACGCCGTACACCATGTCCATGGACAGCTTGTCCAGCTGGGGATCCAGCATGAAGGTCACGTTGAAGCCCTGGGCCAGCTCTTCAGGCTTGATGGTGAAGCTGAAGCTCTGGTCGTAGATGGGGGTAAAGTTGGTGGCCAGGTTGAACATGCCGTACTTGGGTACGCCATACTGCTCGCCCTGGGACTTGTCGCGGTACATCCACAGCAGCAGCTGGGCAAAGTCCATGACATCCTGACGGATTTCCATACCGGCTTCTGCCAGGTCGGGGTTGTTGGCCAGCATGGTGACCAGCAGCTCGGACACGGGGTTGTC
>DAITOE010000093.1:0-7003 GCA_036834245.1 Clostridia bacterium
GCCATGTACCACAGCATTGTGAAGGGAAACCTGCTCCGGTCCTTTGCGGCCCTGAACCGGGGGGACTACGGGGTCATCACCCGGCAGTTCAGGATAAAGGGGGTCAGCCACTGGTTTTCGGGGGAGGGGCATCCCCTGGCCGGCCTGCGTACGGACATCGGGCACATCCACCAGTGGTATGAGCGCCTGGCCCGGCTGATGCCGGATTTGGCCTTTGACATTGAAAAAGTGGCCATCAGCGGCTGGCCCTGGCGCACCACCGCCATCCTGACCTGGACGGACCATTTGACGGACCGGGCGGGCCGACCCTACCAGAACCGGGGGGTCCACGTGATCACCATCCGCTGGGGCCGGGTGACGGGACTGGAGGTGTACTGCGACACCGCCTATTTGCAGGGCTATTTTGAGGCCCTGAAAGGCCAGGGGGTGGCAGAGGCCGGGGCAGCGCCCATCATCTCCTGACGGCAGGCCACTCAAAGGACACCCGGGTGCCCTGGCCCAGGCGGCTGTTCACCTGGATGTCCATGCCGTGGCGCAGGGCAATCTGCCGGGCGATGGCCAGCCCCAGGCCGCTGCCCTCCGGCGCTGCGCCCTCCCGGTGCCTGTGGAAGCGGTCAAAGAGGTGGGGCAGCTCCTCTTCCGGGATGCCGGGGCCCTGGTCCTGCACCTGGATGCGGCCTTCTTCAAGGGCCAGGGTGATGCGGCCCCCCTGGGGTGAAAAGCGGACGGCATTGTCCAGCACAATCAGCAGCATCTGCTTCAGCCGGGGATAATCCCCCAAAAAAGGCGCAGCAGGCGCCCCGGCCTCCAGGATCAGCTGGAGGTCTTTTTCCGGGGCCAGCTGCCGGGCGCTGCGCAGGGCATCCTCCGCCACTTCCTGAAGGGACAGGGGTGCTTTTTCGATGGCGAAGTCCGGGTTCTGAAGCCGGGCCAGTTCCATCAGGTCGTTCACCAGCAATTGCAGGCTGCTCACCTCTGAAAGCATCTGGCGGTGATAGGCGGCGGTCTTTCCAGGCGCCGTCACCACCCCGTCCTTCAAGGCCTCCAGGGAGGCCCGCAGCACCGTGAGGGGGGTGCGCAGCTCATGGGCCACCGCGGCCAGGAAGTCCTTCCGCTGCTGCTCCTGGCGGGCTTCCGCTTCCCGGGCCTCCATGAGCCGCAGGCTCAGGGCGTCCAGGGCTGCAGCCAATTCGCCCATCTCGTCCCGGGTGTCAATGCCGGTGCGGGCTGTGTAATCCCCGGCGATCAGGCGCTGGGCTACGGCTTTCATGCCCTTGATGGGCCGGGTGAAGCTGAAGGACAGCAGGGCCGCGATGACCAGGGCCAATACAAGCGACAGGCCCCCGGCCAGCAGCAAAAGGCGCTGGCCTTCCCGGGCGGCGACCTGCATGCCGGCCACCGCATCATGGATCAGCAGGGCCCCGGCCACCTGCTCCCCCTGGTAGATGGGCACGCCGATGGTCAGGCTGGGGTAGCCGGTCAGTTCACTGAAGGCTTCCGTGAAGGGCTGCTCCCCCAAAAACACCTCCCGCACCAGGCGCTCGGCATCCGGGGGCAGCTCCTTGTAGGACAGGGTGCGGCCGGACATGCCCCCGGCGGAGAGGAAGGCCAGGTCCTCGTCCAGCACCCAGATGTTGTCCTGGGCCTGGGTCAGTAACAGCACCGCCTCCCTGTAGCCGCCGCGGCCGCCCCGGCCGGGCCTGCCGGATTCCGTCAAGGCCGCAGACAGGGCTTTGGATAGGGGGCGGGCCCTGTCCTTCATCTCCTGGCGCTTGTTTTTGATGACAGCCTGGCTGAAGAAGGAGGAGAACAGCAGGGAGCTCACCAGGGCAAAGGCCAAAAGGGCCAGGAGGAAGGACAGCAGCAGCCTGCCGGCGATGCGCAGCCTCATGGCGCCAGCTCCAGCTTGTAGCCCACGCCCCAGATGGCCTTGATGTCAAAGCCGCTGGCGCCGGCCGCTTCCAGCTTTTGCCGCAGGCGCTTGATGTGGGAGTCCACCGTGCGGGTGTCCCCCAGGTAGTCATAGCCCCAGAGGCTGCTCAACAGGGCCTCCCGGGTAAACACCCGGCCCTTGTGGCTGGCCAGGGTGTAGAGGATTTCGATTTCCTTCTTGGTCAGCATCAGGTCCCGCCCTGCGGCCTGGGCCTGGTAGCTGGACATGTCCACCCGCAGGTTGCCCACGCTGACGGCCTGGTCCTGGGCCTGGCCGACCCGCTCCAGGCGCCGCAACACGGCCCGCAGCCGGGCCATGACCTCTGAGGGGGAGAAGGGCTTGACGATGTAGTCATCCGCGCCGATGTCCAGGCCCATGATCTTTTCAAAGTCCTCCCCCCGGGCGGTGATCATGATGATGGGCACCGCGGACTGCTTCCTGATCTCCCGGCACACGGCAAAGCCGTCCAGCCGGGGCATCATCACGTCCAGCAGCAGGGCATCGGGCCGGATGCGCTCAAACATGCGCAGGGCCTCTTCCCCGTCCCGGGCGATGTGGGCAGTATGCCCCTCCTGCTGTAAGTATTCCTTCAGCACGTCGGCAATCTGGGGGTTGTCATCGGCAATCAGCACCTGGGCCATGGGGTCCTCCTTGCAGGCGGGGCGGCTTGGGAAGGTGGTTTTTGTTATATTTATTTTATCATAGTCCAGGAAGGGAGCGCCTGGTTTTTGCGCTCCCTTCCTTCAATGAGTGAATATCTTGTGCTTAGCGGCCGAAGCGGCCCTGGCCGGGCTGCTGCTGCTGCCGGGGGCCTGGCCCCTGGGGCTGGCCCTGTCCGGGCTGCCAGGTGCTGCCGGGGACGGGCTGTTGGAACATGAGGCAGTTGTGCTGCCCGCGGTTTTTCTGCTGGGCCATCTTTGTCCGGATGCGCTGGAGCATGCGCCTGGCCTTCTGCTGGCGGCCGGGGGCCTGGGCGCCTGGCTGGCTGCCGCAGTTGTCGCAGAGGCCGTCGCCATCCTCATCCACAAAATCGGGCTGTTCCGGGGCTTCCTTGGGCAGCTGGCAGCTGTCGCAGAGGCCGTCCCCGTCCTTGTCCACAAACTCGTGGTGGGGGTTCCAGGCAGCCTTGAAGCGGCGGATAGCCCGGGGCAGCCAGGCGGGGCCGGCTTCCTGCTCCTGGGTGACTTCCTGGGGGGCTGTTTCTGTCTGAGCAGGGGGATTCTGGGGGTCAGCGTCCTGGGCCAGGGCTGGCAGCGTGGCGGCGGCCAGCATCACAAAGGCCAAAAACCATGCAATCTTCTTCATCAATCACAACTCCTTTGTTTGTTCAGCTTGCGCTGTGCCTCAACAATAGCCGGGATTGATGGCAAAACTGTGTCTTTTTTTTAATCAGACAGGTTCATTTTCGTCCAGGGCGTATTTTCCCCGGGCCCTTTCCCGGGGGGACAGCCAGCGGCCCAGGGTGAAGTCCGGAATCATGACCGGCACAGAGCCCTCTGCAATGGACTGTTCCGACAGGGTGGTGATGGCCATCCATGCCGCGGTGTCATACACATCAATGGGCATGGGGCTGCCCTGCTGCAGGGCCTCCACAAAGGCCCGCAGCACCAGGTAATCCATGCCGCCATGGCCGCCCCGCTTGCCAAAGGCTTCATAGGCCGTCCACAGGGGATGCTCGTACTCCTGCATATAGGGGGCATCGCTTTCCCAGCTGTGGGTCCAGTGGCCGGGCACATGGGGGGTGCGGCCCTCCACATAGATGGAGCGGTTGTCCTCCATCCAGATGCCCCGGGTGCCCTGCACCCGCAAACCCCTGGAATAAGGCCGGGGCAGGGTGCAGTCATGGGTCAGCAGGATGGTCTCCCCGCCTGCGCAGGTGATGATGGTGGTCACCACGTCCCCGCAGGTCACCGCATGGCGCTGCAGGTCGGGCCGGTCCTGGCGGTGCTCCTGCATAAAGGCAGACAAGCCGGCGGCCTTGGAGGCCACGGACACCAGGGACAGGAAGCGGTTGCCCCGGTTGATTTTCAGCAGCTTGGCGATGGGCCCCAGGGCGTGGGTGGGGTAGAGGTCCGCGCTGCGGTGTAAGAAATGCCGCTGGCGGTAGTGGCGGTCCAGGTCCCCCCGGGCGATTTCCTCCCGCAGGTCGTGCTCGTAGGCGCCCCGCAGGTGCACCAATTCGCCAAAGAGGCCGGCCTTGTGCATCCGGTACAGGGCCATCTCTTCCTTGCCGTAGCAGCAGTTTTCCAGCAGCATCACCGGGATGCCGGTGGCCTCACTGGTTTCCACCAGCTGCCAGCACTCCCGGATATCGCTGGCGCCGCCCACCTCCAGCCCCGGCACGATGCCCCGCTTCATGGCGGCGATGGCCAAAGGTATGTGGGTTTCCCAGGAGGTCATGATGAGGACGGCTTCCAGCCCCGGTACAGCCAGCAGGTCATGGGGATCCAGCAGGCCCTGCGCACCGGTGTGGTGGCTGCCCTTCAGCAAATCCAGGGCCTGGTCCACCCGGTCCTGGTACAGGTCGCACACGGCCCGGATGCGCACATCCTCCATCTGCATCAGCACCTTCATCTGGGGGATGCCCCTGGCGCCCAGGCCGATGATGCCCATGTTGATCTGTTTTCCCGGGGTGTAAAATGCTGTCATCTCATGCTCCTTGCCCGGATTTGCCGGTCCTGTATTTAGTATTAGGTCAGTCTGCAAACCAGTCTGCCGCCATCTTCAGCACCGCCTCCGTGGGCTGGCCCTCATAGGGCTCCAGGCTGAAGGTGCTGGCGAGAAATTTTTTCACATAGTGCTCCGCCTTGTCAAAGTTGCCGTCCGCCTTGAAGTGGTACAGCACCTCCCGGCTGGCGGGGCCCTCCTTCGGCAGCTCCGCCTCAGAGATGGTGATGTCCCCCTCCCCGCCGTCCAGGTTCCTGCGCAGGAGGAGCCGGTGCTGGATGCCGGTGTCCGGGTCCTGCACGCTGTGGAGGATCAGCTTCCCCTCCGGGGTGAACCACCGGGTGTCAAGGGCCTGGCCCTCCAACAGGGTCTGTTTGACATACCTGGACACGGTGCCGTCCAGTTCAAACTGGGTTTCCTCCAGGTGGATCACCAGGCCCTGCGCCGTTTCCTCATAGCGGTAGCTGGTGTCCCATTTCAGGGTCACATCCCGCTCCGTCAGCCCCAGGCCCTGCTGCACTCGGATTTCCCGTCCCCGGGCATCCAGGATGCTCCGTTTGTAGTTCACCTCGGGGATTCCCACATCGCTGCCTTCAGGCAGCTGGATTTCCTCCCACAGCCCGAAGCCTTCGCCCCAGGCCAGGGCCGGGCAGAGGCACAGGGCCAGCAGCATGATCAGGAGGATATGTTTTTTCATCAGGTGCACTCCTTGTGTTCCTTGAGCCCGGGCGCAAGCAGCGGAGCCCTTGCGCATCCGCCGGGCACATCCGGCACCAGGCGGGCTCACGCCCTGGGCCGGCCAATGCAGCCCCTCATTGGGCTGCCTCATACAGCAGGATAACCAGGGCCAGCAGGGCCAGCCCAATCATCACACGCCATACCAGGCTGCGCAGCAAACCAATCTGCCGGGGGCTTCCGTCCGGAAGGCTGCGATTCCCAGGGGGTCCCTCCCGCCGGCTGGCTCACCCCAGGTCACCCGCTCCTCCATGGCTTGCCGGCCCGGGTTTTTCTGCGTTTCCTTTTTCCACAACTGCATGGTCAGGACCTCCTGGCATGGCGTTGACTATTTGTCCGGACAGCGCGTCCGGGTCATTTACAGGGTACACCAAGAACGGGCTTTCGTACAGGGGAAGCGCGCAGGCGCCAACAGTGCGCGGGTATAGGGGCGGGAAGGCATTTATGATGAAGTGCAGGCAAGGGTCCCGGATGTTTCGGCACTTTGCATCAAGATTCCTGGGCCTGCATGGTTGAATTAGCCCTGGCTTTGCTCTATAATCCAGACGGTGCGCCGGAGTGGTGGAATGGCAGACACAGGGGACTTAAAATCCCTTGGCCGTTATGGCCGTGCTGGTTCGAGTCCGGTCTCCGGCACCACGGCGTCGCGAGCTTCACTAAGCTCGCGACGCCATTTTTCATTTCATGATAAATGGCATCTCTCGCCCGTTCCGCCGCTCCGCCTTTTCCTCCAAAATCTGCGATTTTGTCGGGTAGGACGGGGCGGGATGCCGATTGTCATGTTCAAAAACATATGAGTCCTTGTAGTTATATGGACTGCACTCAACTCGCAGTTCCTTTTTCTCCAAAATCCTCAATTTTTTCGGGCAGGACGGGGTTTAAGCAGAAACAATCCGAGCCACATCTTCCTGATGGGAGATGGGTTCGGATGATTGGTGAGCTTTGAAAGGAATGAAGGCATTTAGAGATAAACTTGCAGGGTATACAAGGAGCAAAGGAGGTGTCGGTATGCTTGAGATCTGGACCATCGGCCACTCCACCCGGACCCTGGAAGAGTTTGTTGCGCTGCTTATGCAGCAGGACATAAAACTGCTGGCGGATATCAGAACCGTTCCTTTTTCCAGGCACAACCCTCAGTTTGGGCAGGACCTGCTGCCGGCATCCCTGAATGATGCGGGCATTCGCTACCTGCATTTGAAGGGCCTGGGCGGCCTTCGCAAAAAAGCCCGGGAGTCCGTCAGCCTGGGCTGGCGCAACCAGTCCTTCCGCAATTTTGCGGACTATATGCAAACGCCGGACTTCGAGGCCGCCCTCCTGGACCTGATTGCCCTTGCAGAAAAGGAGCGCACCTGCATCATGTGCGCGGAAGCGGTGCCCTGGCGCTGCCACCGCTCCCTGGTGGGGGACGCCTTGATGGTGCGGGGTGTCAAGGTGCATGACATCATCAGCCACACCGCAGTGAAAGACCATGAACTGACCAGTTTTGCCGTGCTGTCCGGCAAGCACGTGACCTATCCCCTGCCTGAGGAGGAACCGCCCGCCTGAACTGGCCCCCGAACACCCAGTGTTAGTGTAAAGTTGTTGTAGGCGGCCCCCCCCCATACAGGGTGGCACAGCCCGGTCCCCGGGCAGGTTCACCCGCCCCCGCGGGGGCGGGTGAAAAAAAGA
>DAITOE010000094.1:0-6982 GCA_036834245.1 Clostridia bacterium
CTGAGTGAATGAGACGACGCAGAGACGCAAAAAGACCGCCTCATGGAAGCATTAAGGAGTGCGTTTGGTATCAACAATCAAAAAGCGCCTTTCTGTTTTGAAGGGCGCTGATTGTTTGCTGTGTCCTTTATGAGGCGGCTGGTGGGAAAGTAACGATGATTTCGGTGCCCTCCCCCGGGTTGCTGTGCAGCTTGATGGCGGCCTGGTGGAACTCCGCCGCGTGCTTCACGATGGACAGCCCCAGGCCCGTGCCGCCGGTGGCCTTGGAGCGGCTGGTGTCCGTGCGGTAGAAGCGCTCAAACACATGAGGCTGGTGCTCCCGGGCGATGCCGATGCCGCTGTCCTTCACCGTGAGTCTGGCCTGGTGGCCGCCGGTGACCGACACCGCCACCCGGCCGTCCTTCACGTTGTACTTAATGGCGTTGTCAATCAGGTTGCCGCACAGTTCAAACAGCAGGGTTTCATCCCCCAGTACAAAGGCATCTTCCCCCTCGCAGGTCAGGGTCAGGCCCTTGTCCCGGGCGGCCTGGGCCAGGGACTGGCAGGCCCGCTCCGCCACCGCTTTGAGGTTGACCTGCTCCCGCCTGGCGCTCAAGGCGCCCTCATCCAGCCGTGACAGGCGCAGGATGTCCTCCACCAGGGCCAGCATCCGCTTGCTTTCCTGCTGGATGTTCCGGTAGAAGCGCTCCCGGTCCGCCTCTGCCACCATGCCGGCCTCCAGCATCTCCCCGTATCCGCAGATAGTGGTCAGGGGCGTGCGCAGCTCGTGGGACACATTGGCGGTGAAGCGCTTGCGCATCTCCTCCCCCTCCAATTTTTCCGTCTGGTCATCCAGCAGCAGCACCGCGTCCTGCCGCCCCTCAATCCGGTTGGCGTTCAACACATAGCTCCTGCCGTCCTTTTTCATCACGCCCTGGGCGCGGCCGCTTGTCCGCAGCGCCTCCAGGCCCGCCATCATCACCGGGTCCCGGCAGATGGCCACCAGCTGCTGGCCCAGCGCCTCCTCCCGGGCAACCCCCAGCATCTGGCAGGCGCTTTCGTTGATGAGAATCACCTGCTCTTTGTCGTTCAGCGCGATGAAGCCTTCCTGCATCCCCAGCAGCAGCGCGCTTTGCTCCTGGTTTTTGGCTTCCAGGGCCGCCAGCTGTTTCTTGGCGTTCTGGTTCTGCTCGCTGATGCGCCGCACCAGGGGCAGCAGCTCCTCATAGATCCGGGACTCCTCCGGCTGGTCCAGGTTGATCTCCAAGACCGGCTTCACCAGGCGGTCCACCATCAGGCTGGACAGCACCACCGACACGATGACCAGGGCCAGGAGGCCGAAGATCACCCAGGGCGCCACCCCGCTGGCCACCCCCCGGGCGATGCGCTCCGGCGCCGCCACCCGCAGCACGCTGCCGTCTGCCAGCCGGCTGGCCACATACACCGCCGTGCTCCTGGTGGTGTCGGAATAGCGGATGGCGCTGCCCGTGCCCTGATGCAGGGCGTCCTGCACCTCCGGCCGCAGCAGGTGGTTTTCCAGAAGGGCGTCCACCACGTTGTCATACAACACCTGGCCGTCCGGCGCAATCAGGGTCACCCTGGATGCGGAGACCACATCCTTCAGGGCCGGCGCCGGGTCCTGGCCTTTGAGCCGGGTCAGGATGACGTCCCGCTCCCGCTGCACATGGCTGATGAGTTGCTCCCGGGCCACGGACTTGAGCACCGCCGCCGCCAGCAGCCCGGCCGCCACCGCAAACAGCAGGATGACCGCCACCACCGTTATCAAGATGTTCCGTTTCACTTGCCCGCACCCTTCCTCATGGTTCGATCACATCGCGCAGGCGGTAGCCCACGCCCCGCTTGGTTTCAATCAGTTTGCCGGCCGCCCCCAATTTGGCCCGCAGGCTGCCCACGTGCATGTCCACCGTGCGGGTGTCCCCCAGGTAGTCGCTGTCCCACACGCTGGACAGCAGCTGCTCCCGGCTGAACACCAGCCCCGGGCTGCCCATGAAATGGGCCAGCAGGCGAAACTCCATGTTGGTGAGGGCAACCTCCTGTCCCGAAACCCGGACCTCATGCCGGGGGATATCCACCTGGATGGGCCCGTTGCGCAGCACCGGCAGGCTTTCCTCCGCCTGGCTGCGGCGCAGCACGGCCTTGATCCGGGAGAGCAGCTCCATCACGCCGAAAGGCTTCACCACATAGTCGTCCGCCCCCGCGTCCAGGGAGCGCACCTTGTCCATCTCGGCCCCCTTGGCGGTGAGCATGATCACCGGGATGTGCCGGGTTTTTTCATGGCCCTTCAGGTGGGCCAACAGCTGGCTGCCGTCCATGCCGGGCAGCATCTGGTCCAGCAGCACCAGTTGGGGCAGCCGGGTTTCCAAAGCAGCCAGGAAGGCCGTGCCCTCCTCAAAGCCCCGGGCTTCATAGCCCGCCTGCTTCAGGGCATATAAAATCAACTCCCGGATGGCCTGGTCGTCTTCCACTGAATAGATCATGACAGCCGCTCACCCTTGTACCGGCCGGTCAGGGCGTATTCCACCCACTCGGCGATGTTCACCGCATGGTCGGCGCTGCGCTCAAAATATTTGGCAATCATCAGCATGTCCAGCAGCTGAACCCCGTCCACGGTGCTGCCCACCAGGCAGGCCTGGTTGAGCATCTCCAGGATGTCCAGCTTGACCTTGTCAAACAGCTCATCCACGATGTCGTCATCCGCCATCACCTTCCGGGCCAGCACATGGTCCCTGGCCACATAGGCGTCGATGGCCTGGCGCACCATCTTGGCGGTGGCGGTGGCCATCTGCTGCATGTGGGGCGGGAAGGGCAGCCGCTCCCCCTCATGGGGCATGGTGAGGATCTCTGCGATGTCGGAGGCCTGGTCCGCAATGCGCTCCATGTCGGTGATCATTTTAAGGGCTGCCGAAATGATGCGCAGATCCGAGGCCACGGGCTGCTGCATCAAAATCAGCCGCAGGCACATGGTCTCGATCTCCCGCTCCTTGCGGTCGATCTCGGAATCCCCTTCCTTTAGTTTGCCGGCCTTTTCCATGTCCCGGGTTTCGATCAGTTCCCCCGCGGTTTCAATGGCGCGCTCAATGAGGCTGCCCATCAAAATCATTTCATAGTTCAGGCGCTGCAGTTGTTCGTCAAAGCGTAGCCGCATCATCCAAACCTCCCTGTGATGTAGTTTTCCGTACGCTGGTCCCTGGGTGTGGAAAACAGCAGGCTGGTGGGGCTCATTTCCACCATTTCCCCCAACAGGAAAAAGGCGGTGATGTCTGAAATCCGTGCGGCCTGCTGCATGTTGTGGGTGACAATAACCACAGTATATTCCGCTTTGAGCGCCAGCACAAGGTCTTCAATCTTGGAGGTGGAGATGGGGTCCAGGGCACTGGTGGGTTCATCCATCAGGATGACCTCCGGCTGCACCGCCAGGCAGCGGGCAATGCACAGCCGCTGCTGCTGGCCGCCGGAGAGGGCCATGGCGCTTTTTTTCAGGTCGTTTTTCACCTCGTCCCACAGGGCAGCCTTCCTGAGGGAGTGCTCCACGATGTCGTCCAGCTTCAGCCGGTTCCTGACCCCGTGGGAACGGGGGCCGTAGGCGATGTTGTCATAGATGCTCATGGGGAAGGGGTTGGGTTTCTGGAACACCATCCCCACCCGCTTGCGCAGCAGGTTGATTTCCGACTGGGGGCTGTAGATGTCCTGGCCGTCCAAGAGAATGTCCCCCTTGATGACGCAGTCCGGAATCAGGTCGTTCATGCGGTTTAAGGACTTGAGCAGGGTGGACTTGCCGCAGCCCGAGGGGCCGATGAAGGCCGTGACCTGGCGGTATGGCAGCCGCATGTTGATGTCCTTCAGCGCCTGGAAATGGCCGTAGAACAGGTTGACGTCTTTTAAATCGAACTTCACGGGGCCTGCAGGCTCGCCGTTGCCGTTCATGGTTTGGTTCAGAGAAAACTGCATCACGCGGATCCCTTCCTGCTTAGTCGTTTGGCCGCCACAAAGGACAGCCCGTTCATCAGTGCCACAATCAACAGCAGCACCACCGCCACCGCAAAGGCCTCGTTGATGTAGCGGCCTTCCTGCTGCAGCTGGTACAGGTGCACCGACAGGGTGCGGCCGGACTTGAACAGGCTGGCCATGCGGGTGGCGGTGCCGGCGGTGAAGATCAGGGCCGCCGTCTCCCCGGTAATCCGGCCGATGGACAGCAGCACCGCCGCCAGGATGCCCGGGGTGGCCACCGGCAGCACGATGCGCATGGTGGTGCGCAGCTTACCCGCCCCCAGGGCAAAGCTGCCCTCCCGGTAGGACAGGGGCACTGACAGCAGGGATTCCTCCGTCTGCCGCAGGATTAGAGGCAGGGTCATGATGGCCAGGGTGAGGGCGCCGGATATGATGGAGAGGCCGATGCCCAGGGTGACCACGAAGGCCAGGGTGCCAAAGAGGGCGTAGACGATGGAGGGGATGCCCGCCAGGGTTTCGGCCGTCACCCGGATCAGCTTCACCAGCCGGCTGCCCGGCTTTGCGTATTCCGCCAGGTAGATGCCGCTAAACACCCCCAGGGGCACGGACATCAGAAGGGCCAGCCCTGTCATCAGGAAGGTGTTCACGATGGCGTGGAGCATGGAGGCGTTTTTGCTGGTGTATTTCACCGCGAACATGGCGGGGCTCAGGTAGGGGATGCCCCGCATCAGGATGTAGGCCACCATGGTGAGGAGGATGCCCAGGGTGAAGGCGCCGGCCAGCCAGCACAGGGCCTTGAGCACCCTGGCCCCCAGGTGGGCCCTGGGCCGGGAGGGCACGGACAGGTCCAGGGGGCGGTTCTTCTTTTTCCTGAACCTCATTGCAGGGCCCTCCTTTTGTTCATGAAGGAAAAGAGGAAGTTTACCGCCATGACGATGACAAAGAGGACGAGGCCGGTGGCGATGAGGGATTCCTCGTGCAGGTCTGCCGCGTAGCCCATTTCCATCAGCACGTTCACCGTCAGGGTGCGCACGCCCTTTAGGATGTCCCCCGGCATCCGGGGGTTGTTGCCCGCCACCATGATGATGGCCATGGTTTCTCCGATGGCCCGGCCGATGGCCAGCACGATGCCGGACATGATGCCGGAGCGGGCCGCCGGCAGCATCACGCGGAACACGCTGCCCTCGTGGCTGGCCCCCAGGGCCAGGGAGGCCTCGTAGTAGGGCCTGGGCACGGCGTTGAGCGCCGCCTCCGCGGTCTGGATGATGGTGGGCAGGATCATGATGCCCAGGAGGACGCTGGCCACCAGCACGCTTTTCCCCGTGCCCCCCAGGGTGGTGCGCACCAGGGGTACCAGCAGCATCACCCCGAAAAAGCCGTAGACCACCGAGGGAATGCCCGCCAGCAGGGCCACGCAGGGCTTCATCACCTTCACCACTCTGCTGCCGGCAAAATACGCCATGAGAACCGCCGTGAGGATGCCCACAGGCGCCCCCAGGAGCAGGGCCCCGAAGGTGACGTAGAAGCTGCCCACAATCATGGGCAGGATGCCAAAGACATTGCGCAGGGGGGCCCATTCCGTGCCCGTCAGGAAGGCGCCCACCGGGTACTGGGTGAAGAAGGGCAGGCCGTTTGCCACCAGGAAGATGCAGATGGCGGCCACTGCCAGCACACAAACGCATGCGGAGGCCAGGAACAGCCCCCACATGATGCGTTCGGAATGTCGGTTCCAGTAAGCTTTCATTTACTCGCCCAGTTCACTCCAGGTTCTGATTTCGCCGGTGAAGATGGCCCGCACCTGTTCCAGGCTCAGGTCGGCAATGGGGTTGGCGGGGTTCTTGATCAGGGCGATGCCGTCCACACCGATGACCACAGGCAGGGCGCCGGCTTCCAGCTCGCTGTCCTTCAGGTCGCGGGAGGCCATGCCCAGGGCATAGGTGCCGTCCAGGGCGCCGGTGACGCCGGCAGAGGAGCCGGTGGACTGCACATCCACTTCCACATCGGGGTTGAGTTCTTCATAGGCTTCCTTGAGCAGTTCAATCACAGGGGCCACGGAGGTGGAGCCGCCCACCACCAGGGTGCCCTTCAGGTTCTGGGGCTTGTATTCCTGGGTCTCCTCGGTGCTCACGGGGACCAGGCCGTCTTCCGCCACGATCTCCTGGCCCTGCACGCTCAGCACGAAGGCCATGAAGTCACGGGCCAATTCGTCCGTCAACTCGCCCTTGGTGACGATGTTGAAGGGGCGGGCGATGGGGTAAGTGCCATCCAGGATGCTTTCCGCGCTGGGGGTGACGCCGTTCACCGGCACGGCCACGACGGCGTCGTTTTGCAGCACAGAGGACAGGGAGGCATAGCCGATGGCATATTCGTTGCTTTCCACGGTGGTCATCACCAGGGAGGTGCCGCTGACAAAGTCGGCCTCGGCGTAGGTGTTGTCCATTTCCACGCCGTCCACCTTGGTCATGACGCCGGTCAGTTCGATAAAGGCGCTGCGGGTGCCGCTGCCTTCCTCACGGGACACCACGGCGATTTCCTTAGCGGTGTCAAAGGCGGAGGCGGTCAGGGTCAGGCTCATCACGGCCACCAGGGCCAGCATCAGGGACAGGATCTTGCGAAGATTCATTCAGGTTCCTCCTAATACATTGCATTTCTTGGGTACGGCCACATCATACTGCAGGCATGTAAAACCATCTGCCAGCGGCCTGTAAAATCCATGTAAAAAACGCAGGCGCCTGTTAAAGGCCTGCGTTAGACTGGAGAAACTGGTCAAAGTTTAAGTTCGGTATCAATAGATAACTTTGCTTAAAAAGGCCTGGGTCCTGGGGTTCTGGGGCTGGTCGAACAGCGCCCTGGGGCTGCCCTGCTCCGCAATCCTGCCCTCGTCCATGAAAAAGACGCGGCTGGAGACCTCCCTTGCAAAGCCCGTCTCATGGGTGACGATTAAACAGGTCATCCCCGTTTTCACCAGGGTTTTGATGACGGCCAGCACCTCCCCCACCATCTCCGGGTCCAGGGCGCTGGTGGGCTCGTCAAA
>DAITOE010000095.1:0-6973 GCA_036834245.1 Clostridia bacterium
ACCGGCTGCTTCCGCCTGATGAAGGAGGGGCGCCCAGGCAGCAGCCCCCTGGGCATCCAGGGCGCCGTGGGGAAGCAGCAGCTCCTCCACCACGATGCCGCTGTCCAGAACCTGCTCCAGCCCGCCGGCATGGTCCTGGTGCAGGTGGGTGATGATGAGGCGGTCGATGCGGCGCCCCTCGGCATACAGCAGGTTCATCAGGTCCCCTGGATGTTCCCCGGTGTCAATCACCGTGGTGTGGGGGCCGTCCAGGATGAGGGCGCTGTCGGCAAAGCCGCTGGACAGCAGGACATAGCGCAGGCTTGGGTCCCCAGGCAGCAGGGGCAGCAGGATCAGGGCCAGGGCGAGGGCAGCGGCAGCTGCCGTTCTCACCCCCCTGCGAAGGACCACATACCGGGTGCCCAGCAGCAGCAGGGCATACCAGGCCGCCGCAAACAAAGGGGAGAACCGGGGCAGGGTGAAGGCTGCGAAGGGCAGGTCTGCCAGCCGGGCCAGGTCCCTGAGAAACACCTGGGCGGCCAGGTTCAGGCCCTGCCCCAGGAAAGCGGCCCATCCCATCAGGGGGAAGGACAGCAGCAGCAAGATCAGCGCCCCCAGCATGAACAAGCCGGTCAGCCCGATGGCCAGGGGGCTGATGAGGATCCCCAGGAGGGAAAACCTGTGAAAACTGTTCACCAGTGGCACCAGGGTCATCAGGCTGGCAGCCAGGGTGACGCCGTAGGCGGTGAGGAGCTTTTGCCCCAAAGGGTGCATCCGGACATACCAGGCCCGGGCGCCCAGAAAACTGGCCAGCCGGTCCCCCAGGAGGATGATGCCCAACACCGCCAGGAAGGATAATTGAAAGCCCAGGTTCATCAGGTCCAGGGGGCGCAGCAGCAGGTTCAAGAGGAAAGCGGCCGCCAGGCTGGTGAGGGGGTCCACTCGGCGGCGGAACAGCCGCCCGGACAGCAGCAGCACCGACAGGATGCTGGCCCTGAGCACCGAAGGCCTGAAATCCAGCAGCGCGCAATAGATGAACAGCAGGCTGCCCAGCAGCAGCAGCCGGATCAGGGGCGGCAGCCGCAGGGGTTTGATGAGGCCCGTCAGGAAAAGGGCCAGCAATCCCACGTGCAGGCCGGACACCGCCAGCAGGTGGGCGATGCCCGCGCGCCGGAAATCCTCCTGGGTGTCCTCTTCCAGGCCTTCCCGATGGCCCAGCAGCAGCGCCCGGGCCAGGGGCCCGCCGGTCTCCCCGAACAGGGCATCCAGCCGCCCGCCCAGGGCCTTCCTCACCCGCAGCCGCAGGCTGGCGGCCTCCTCCAGCACCGGCTCCTGGAACACCATGTCCCGGGCGCCGCTGATGTGCAGGCTGATGCCCTGGGCCAGCAGGTGGCGCCTGAAATCAAAGCCGTGGGGGTTCACCTGCCCCTGCGGATGCAGCACCTGCCCGGTGAAGGCCACCTGTTGACCATCCACAGGCAGCGGGGCATCCTTCCCGGGGTAATAGCTCCAGTAAACGCGGTTGACCCAGGTTTCCTGCCCGGCCTCATCCCGCAACACCACCTGGCGCAGCGTGCTTTTCACCCGCAGGCCGTCCGGGCTGACCTGGCTTTCGCCGGCTACCTGGCCGGTTACCCGGTAGCTGCCCTCTGCCGGCAAAAGGGGGCGGACAAGGAGCCCCATCCGCAGCGTGCCCAGAAAGAAAAAGGCCAGGCAAACGGCCAGGCAGCGCGTCAAAAGGCCCTGTTTCAGCAAGGCCCCGGCCAGAGTGCCGGCCAGCAGGCCTGCAAGGGCCAGCCACATGGAAAAACCGCCCCCATTCAGGGCGGCGAATAAACCGGCTGCATAGGCCAGGGACCAGCCCGCAAGGGGCCGCTGGGCGAGAAAACTGCGGCCCTTCACACCGCCAGTTCAAGGCCGTTGACGGCCATCAGGGTGCGGGGGAACTGGTCCTGGGCTTCCTTTAACAGCAGCAGCTTGTCGCTGTCCGGGGGCAGGTGGGTGATGAGCAGCTGCTTCACCGCTGCTTCCCGGGCCAATTGCCCCGCCTGGGCGGCGGAGAAATGGGGCATGTCCGGATGCCACTGGGCCTCCAGGAAGGTGGCGTCGCAGACCAGCAGGTCCGCCCCGCGGCAAAAATCCGTCAGGCCTTTGCCGCCCACCGCGTCCCCGGTGTAGACGAACACCTTGCCGTCCCGGCTGATTTTCAGCGCGTAGGCGGGCAGGGGGTGCACCACCGGCAGGGCTTCAATCTGGAAGCCTGCGATGGTTTGGGGCAGGCTGATGTCTTCAAAGTGAAATTCATCGCCATCAAGCAGCTCCCTGATGGGGTGGTTTTCCAGGGGTGCCAGCACCCGCAGGTGCAGCTGATTTATCTGCAGGTAGTATTTCAGCGCCAGCATGTCGCTGACGTGGTCGTTGTGCCAGTGGGTGATACAGATGGCCCCCAGAGCTTCGGGCCTGGTCTTGGCCATCAGGCGGGGCAGGCTGCCGCAGCCCAGGTCCAGCTGCAGGGCGTCCCGTCCCTGGGTCAGCAGGTAGGCGGAGCAGGCCCCCAGGGCGTCGGGATAGGTGCCGTCACAGCCCAGAATGTGTAATCTCATTGCGTTCCTCCCGTAGCAGCCGCCGGACCGCCACCACAAACACGGCCAGGCTCAGGCCGATCATGCCCAGGCTGGGCTGGGCGGCGGCGTAGTTGATGAGCAGGATGGAGAAATTGTACATGGCATGGAAGATCACCAGGGTCAGGTAGCTGCCCGTCACCTGCCGCACCCGGTGCAGCAGCAGGGCGAAGACCAACAGGGGCAGGAAGGCCACGGCGCTGAAGTGCAGCAGGGCAAACAGCAGGCTGCTGATGAGGCTTGCGTGGAGGGGCTTCAGCCACCGCCCAAGGACCCGGGGCAGGGCCATGCGGAAGAACAATTCCTCGCAGGCTGCCGTGATGAGGGCGATGGTGAGGGTGGCCACCATCAGCTCCACGGGGGAGCCGGGCACGATGGGCGGCGGCAGGGCAACCTCCATCCCCAGGGCGGTCAGCATGGCATGGGCCAGGGCGCCGATCAGGGAGCCCACCAGGGTGTAGGCCACGGCAGCCAGCATGGCCAGGCCGGCTGTCAGGCTGGCAGGGGGCCGCAGCAGGGCGCCCGGCAGGGCGTCCTCCGGGGCAAAGGCCTTCAGCAGCAGGAAGCCCGGCAGGCCAAACATCAGCCCCGTCTGCAGGGCGCTTGCCAGGCACAGCATCACAAAGCTGAACTGTTGAAGGGGCAGCAGCCGGGGGATGAACCAGCCTGCCCCGGCGCTGAGGGCCGACAGCAGCAGGCTGCGCCATTTGTGCTTACTCAAGGGTGTACAGGCCGCCCACCCGGTCCCGCCAGGTCATGTCCAGGTGGATGTCCACCCCGGGCTTGAGGCCCAGGCCAAAGAGGGCGTCCCCCACGGTTTTCAGGGCCAGTTCCGGGGTGTTGTTGTCCTGGCTCAAATGCCCCAGCAGGGCGCGCTTGACCCCGGTTTCATACAGCTGGCCCAGGGCCTGGGCGCAGGTGATGTTGCTCAGGTGACCCCGGCTGCCCAGGATGCGCTTTTTGAGGTATTCAGGGTAGCGCAGGTTATGCATCACCATGTCCGGGTCGTGGTTGCTTTCCAGCAAAATCAGGTCGGTGCCGGCCAGGGCCTTCACCACCTTACCGGGCACCCGGCCCATGTCCGTGGCCACCGCCACCGAGCGCTTGCCGGCGTAAATCCGGAAGGCCACCGGCTCCACGGTGTCGTGGGGGATGGGGATGGGAAGGACCCCCAGGTCCCCGATATAAAACTCGTTTTCTGTTTCAAACACCCGCCGCAGGTGGGGCGGGATGTCCCCCACCAGGCGGCGCATGGCCGCCGTCTGCCAGGTGGCCTCATTGGCATAGATGGGGATGCGGTGCTTCCGGGCCAGCACCCCGGCGCCTACGATGTGGTCGGAGTGCTCATGGGTAATCAGGATGGCGTCGATGGTTTCCGGCAGCACATCAATCTGGGCCAGCTTGTTGCTGATGGTGCGCCCCGGCACACCGGCGTCCACCAGCACCCGGGTGTTGTCCGTGGCCACATAGGTGACATTGCCGTTAGAGCCGCTGGTCAGCGAGCAAAAATCAATCTTCATTCCGGTTCCGTTCTTCATACTTGGCATGCTTCATGCCACAGCCCGTATTATAGGCACATCGCCAGGGCATTACAAGCAGGTTTATGATGTACAAAAAGCGGGTAAATTAACCTCTTGCATTTTCGGGGAGTTCAGATTATAATTCACCTGTATTAAAGTGCGTGAGCACTAGAATGGAGGGGATGTGCATGGCATATGTTATTTCGGATGCTTGCATCAGCTGTGGCGCCTGCGAACCAGAGTGCCCTGTGAACGCTATTTCAGAAGGGGATACTCAGTTCGTCATCGACGCGGAACTCTGCATTGATTGTGGTGCTTGCGCGGACGTCTGCCCTGTAGACGCACCGGCTCCCGCTTAAGCGAACATCCACTGCGCCGTGAGAACGGCGCTTTTTTTGTTTGATGCTGATTCCAGCCCTGATTGCATCGCCGCTGAGGATCTTTTTTCGCCCTGGCTTCGTCACTCAAGCTCGACGTAGCTGAGGCTACGCCTTCGCTTTCCTTCCTTGCAGGCCAAAAAAATCTTCCTCAGCTTTGGATGCAATCCCGTCTGGAGTCAGCATCCTTTCCTGAACCCAGCTTGCAGGGCAGTTTTTTTGCGTTTCTGCTTTCGGTCAGGATAGGGGTACACTCATCCCATGATAAATAGGAGTTGTAATACATGATCGTCGTCGTTGCCGAGAAGCCCAGTGTGGCCCGGGACATTGCCCGGGTTTTGAAATGCTCCAGGAAGGAGGGCTGGTTTGAGTCGGACACCCACCAGGTCACCTGGGCCCTGGGGCACCTGGTCACCCTGAAGGAGCCGGACGAGGTGGAGGAGCGCTACAAGAAATGGCGCAAGGAGGACCTGCCCATCCTGCCCCAGGACATCGGCACCAAGGTGATTTCCAGAACCCGGGCCCAGTTCTCCTTGGTGAAAAAGCTGCTGCTGGGCAAGGAGGTAACCCGGGTGATTGCCGCCACTGACGCCGGGCGGGAGGGGGAATTGATTTTCCGCCTGATTTACAACCAGGCGGGCTGCAAACAGCCGGTGGACCGGCTGTGGATCAGCTCCCTGACGGACGCCGCCATCCGGGAAGGCTTTGAGGCCTTGAAGCCCGGCAGCGCCTATGACGGCCTCTACCAAAGCGCCCTGTGCCGGGCCCAGGCGGACTGGCTGGTGGGCATGAATGCCAGCCGGGCCTACACCCTGCAGTACAACGTGCTGCTGTCCGTGGGCCGGGTACAGACCCCCACCCTGGCCATCCTGGTGGAGCGGGAGAAGGAAATCGCAGGCTTTGTGCCCCAGGATTTTTATGTCCTCACCGCCAACTTCGGCGACTACCAGGGCCAGTGGTTTGATGAGAAAGCCCCGGATGAGCGTACTGCCCACCGCATCCTCAAAAAGGAGGAGGCGGAGCGCATCCAGCAGGCGGTGCGGGGGAAGACAGCCACGGTGACCCGGGCGGAGACCCAGCCCAAGCGGGAGCTGCCGCCCCAGCTGTTTGACCTGACCAGCCTGCAGCGGGAGGCCAACCGGGTGCTGGGCTTCACTGCAGACAAGACCCTGAAAACCGCCCAGTCCCTCTACGAGGGCAAAAAGGCCCTCACCTACCCCCGGACGGACAGCCGCTACCTGCCCAATGACATGATTGGCCGGGTCAACAAGGCCCTGGCCAGCCTGCCGGACAGCTACCAGCAGGCGGTGGCCGGCATCCCCAGGAAGGAAGGCAAACTGCCCTATTCCCGGCGCATCTTTGACGACAGCCGGGTGTCGGACCACCATGCCATCATCCCCACGTCCCAGCAGGCAGACCTGTCCAAATTCACGGCGGACGAGCGGGCCCTGTACAACCTGGTGGCCCTGCGCTTCATTGCCGCTTTTTACCCGGCCTTTGAATACGACCAGACCACGGTGATCACCAAGGCCGAAGGCGAGGCCTTCCGCTCCTACGGCCGGGTGGTGACACAAAAGGGCTGGAAGGCGGTCATCAAATCCGAAGCCAAAAAGAAGGAGGCCGAGGAGGACAAGGCCCTGCCGCCCCTGTCCATCGGGGACAGCCGCAAGGTGGCAGGCATCACCAGGAAGCAGGAGACCACCAAGCCCCCGGCCCCCCACACCGACGCCAGCCTGCTGGCCCGGATGGAGCGCCCCGGGGCCGTGACGGAGGACGAGGAGCTGCTGGAAACCCTCAAAAAAGCAGGCCTGGGCACCCCGGCCACCCGGGCCGCCACCATCGAGCGGCTCATCCAGGTGGGCTACGTCAGCCGCCGGGGCAAGGTGATTTCCGCCACGGAGAAGGGCATCCGCCTGATTGAGGTGGTGCCGCCGGAGATCGCCTCCCCGGTGATGACAGGCAAATGGGAGCAGGCCCTGGAGGAGATTGCCCGGGGGGAGCGGGCGCCCCAGCGTTTCATGGAGGGCATCCGCCGCCTGTCCGTCTTCCTGGTGGAGGACGCCCTGAAGGAAAAGAAACCTGTGGAGTTCCCAAAGGAAATCCGCACTTCCCGGGGCCGGGTCAAGGCGGTGTCCACCGCCAAGGTGATGGAAGGCCTGGCCTGCCCCCTTTGCGGCAAGGCCATCCAGGAGACGGACCGGGCCTTTGGCTGCAGCGACTGGAAGGGCGGCTGCCCCTTCACCCTGTGGAAAAACGCCCTGTCCCGGGTCAAGGGGCCCTACCTGAACGAAAAAATCCTGCGGCTGCTCTTTACAGAGGGTCAGGCCAAAGGCTCCAGCGGCCTGTTGGAGTTGAAGGAGGAGCAGCTGGTCTTCACCCTGAGCGGCCAGGCCCAGCCGGCTGCCAGCATCCCCATCCGCTATGTGAAAAAGGACAAGGCAGCGCCCGAAGCCAAAAAGCCGGCACCGGCCAGGCG